>JACRGP010000166.1 GCA_016217765.1 Nitrospinota bacterium
AGGAAGACCTGGTTCATGTCGTCCGCCAGGCAGGAGACCATGGGCAGACCGGGGTCGAGGTCCATCTCGACGCTCGACACGTATTTCCACTCGTTGCGCGACACGGTGACCGTGGTCTCGAGCATTTTGTTGATGTCGGAGGGCTTCTTCTCGCTGTCGCCGGGATGCGAGAACTCCTTCATCGCCCGCACGATCTTGGTCATGCGCCCGACGCCTTCCAGGGATTGCCGGATGGCCTGGGGGATTTCCGCCGCGAGGTAGTCCAAGTCGGTCCCGCTCACCGCGGCTTCCACGCTTTCGACCAATTTTCCCGAAACGGCGCCGTTTTTGCCGTTTTCCAGCAGTCTGCCGTATTCGCCCAGGGCCGTCAACAGGTCCTTGAAGGAATCCTGGAGAAAACGGAGGTTGTCGCCGATGTATTGCATGGGCGTATTGATCTCGTGGGCGATGCCGGCGGACAACTGCCCGATGGACTCCATCTTCTGGGCGTGGGTCAACTGGGCCATCATCAACTTGCGCTGGCCGATGTCGTGCACGAAAGCGTTGAAGACATACTTCCCCTTGAGTTGCAGGGCGGATATGGAAAGCTCCACCGGAAATTCCCGTCCGTCCCGATGGACGGCGGTCAACTCCACCCTCTGGTTCAGCACCTTGCTCTGGCCCGTTTCCAGAAAACGGCGGAGCCCATTTTCATGCGCCTCGCGTAAATTTTTTGGGATGATCAACTCCGCCATCCGCGCGCCGACGGCCTCTTGCCGCGGCCAACCGAAAGTCTTTTCGGCCTGCGCGTTCCATTCCAGGACGGCCCCGGCCTCGTCGATCGAAATGAAGGCGTCGGACGCGGTATCGACGATCAGGCGCGACCTCTCCTCGCTGGCCCGCAGGTTTTCCTCCGCCAGCTTCCGCTGGGTGACGTTCTCGCCGATCCCCAGTATGCCCGCCACGTTCCCGGATTCGTCGAACTTTGGCGACAGGGTCAGTTTGGCCCAGATCGTTTCGCCGCTTTTTGTCAATTCGCGGACTTCGCAACTGACCCCACGCTTGTTCCCGATGATGAACGAGAGGGCCTCCCGCACCGTTCTCCGGGTCTCGTCGTCCGGATAGAGAATGTCTACTTTATGTTTATGTCCCATCATTTCCAAGGCCTTGTAGCCGAGCATCTTTTCCGCCCCCTTGTTCCAGTACAGGACCGTCCCCTCCATATCGGTGGAAATAATCGAGGTCTCCGCGGGGCTATCGAGGAGGCTGGACATAAAAAGGTTTGATTTGCGAAGATTTTCCTCCGCCAGCTTGCGGTGGGTGATGTCGGTGGACAACCCGCAAAGCCCGTAAATTTTGCCCGCGGAGTCGCGCAGGGGGACCTTGGTCGAAATATACGTATGCAAGCCGTCGTCATGCGCAAGGGTCTCTTCTCTCTCCAAGGGAAGACCCGTGTCGAGGACCATCCTGTCATTGGCCGTAAACTGGTCGGCGCTTTCTTTTGGAAATAAATCATGGTCCGTTTTGCCCCGGATTTGTTCGCTGGTCAGGCCGGCAAGTTTCTCCATCTGCCGGTTGACCAGGAGAAATTTCCCTTGGATGTCCTTGACGTAGATCGCCGCGGCGGCGTTGTCGATGATGCTTCGCAGGAGCTCTTCGCTTTCGCGGAGGGACTTTTCGGCCGCCTTCTTTCGCGCCGTGATATCGCAAAGGGTCCCTATGAACGACCGCCGGTCCCCCCGGCAAGTCTCCGCGACGCCCAACTCGAGCGGAAAAACCCGGCCGTCCTTGCGGATGCCAACCACCTCGCGTCCCACGCCGATGATCCCGGACTTCCCCGTTTGCAGGTACCTCTTGAGATAGCGGTCGTGTTCGCTTCTGTACGGTTCCGGCATTAGCATTTTGACGTTTTTCCCGATGACCTCCGCCGCCGGGTAACCGAACATGCGCTCCGCCGCGGGATTGAACTCCATCACGGTCCCGGCCTCGTCCATGACGACGATGCCGTCCATTAAACTGGCCAGGATGGTCCGGGTGAACGCTTGTTTTTCCCTTAACAAATCCTCGGTCCGCCCGCGTTCGCCGATTTCCTTTTCCAACTCCAGGTTGATCCAGGTCACTTCCTGGCCGTATTGCCGTGCCCTCAGGGTCAGACGCGCCAAAAAGCCCATGAGGCAGGCGGTCAGCGCTCCCAGGGCGAGAACGGTTTCCGGCAGGGCGGACTTTTCTTCTTTCAGTAATTCGGGGGTCGGCCAAACATGGAGACGCCACCGGACTCCGTAAAGATCGACATTCGTTTCCTGCGTCCATTCCCGCTCTATTGGGGCGTCGGAAGGGCCGTTTTGATATATTTTTTGTTCCTCGTCGAACAGAGCGACGGTAACGCCGCGGACCACCCTTTCATCGAGGATGGCGTTCAATAAATGGTCGATCCGGAAGACGCCCAGGATAAAACCGTCGAACTCGCCGCCGCGGAACATGGGCGAGAACCCCAGAAACCCTTTTCCGCCTTGCACAAGGTCGACCGCATGGGAGACCGCCAGCCTGCGATATTTGCGGGCCTTTTCCATCGCCGCCCGCCGGTTCTCCTCGAACGACAGGTCCAAATCCCGGGCCTTCTCGTTCCCTTCGAGGGGCTCGATCCAGCGGACGCGGTAGTCGGCGTCCACCCACTCGATGGCCTGATACATGAGCGTATGTTCAACGTAAAGTCTCGCGTCCGCCTCCCAAAGTTGCCTGGGCGTCCGGCCCTCGTTTTCCCACCGCTTGGACATGCGGACCAGGGCCTTGATCTCGGAATGCACCCGGCCTTGGATTTCGTCTTTTACGTTTTTTGCCTTTGACTGGATTTTGGCTTGCACCTGGGCGCGGTCTTCCCCGCGGAGGACCTGCCATAGGAAAAGAAAAGCGGCCAGGACAAATACGGCCACGAGGGGGGGGACGAACTTCGATGTCTCTTGAAACTTTGGCATGGCGTTTACCGATGGGGAAAAAACCGGCGTTACGAACGATCGGGGCCGTCTTTCTCTAATTGTAACACCCAGTTTCCGAGTTAAGGAAGGGTTTTTCTTGAAGGTCCCAAATCCCCCTCCTTTGTTATAAGGAGGATGGATTCCATCGCCCCCCTTTGTTAAAGGGGGATGGATTCCCGCCCCACTTTGTTAAAGGAGGAAGTTTTGCTTTCCCCTTGTCCATCATTTCGTCCCCCAGCGCCCGCCTTCCAGGCTGATGAGGGAACCCTTGTTCGCGTCCAGATAGGCTTTGACTTCCTCCAATCCCGCCAGGTAATCCCTGGCGGCAAACGCGCCCTCTCCGGGGCCATGGTAGCGTTGGGAGAAAACGGAGAACCGTTGCGCCGAACGCAATCTCAGCTCCCGGTCGAAATCGGCCTTCTCCTCCGGCGGGACATTCTTGACCGGCGGCGGGGAATCGGCGCGGAAACGCAGGATGTTCAAGAAGGTCTCGTCCGTTTCCCATTGCAACGGCGGTAGCCAGGAGACCGGCGAATATTCCAGGATGGGACGGTCGTCCGTGACGACGTCGGCGTCTTGAAGAAACCCCTGCAACCGGTCCGCGTCGGCGAGGTGGAAATCCGCGATATCCGCGAACGAGCGGACCCCCATTTTCGCCGCCGACCGGCGCAATTCCTCGTGGTCCATCAACGCGTCGAACCGGTTTTTGTCCAAGACGATCGGCTCCCGGGACCCGGCGAGAAGCGTGATCCGCGTGAGGAAACTGTTCCAGACCGCGACGCGCGGGAAAACCTTCCGGAACGTTTTGACGATCGCCCGGGCGTCCGCCGGCCCGACCAGGTGCAGGGGGAGCCACTGCATCATGATCCCCCCGGGGTTGAGCGCGCGGTCGGCGAGCCGGTAGAATTCCTCGGAATACAGGTGCGCCACCCCCGCCTGCACGGGAGACATGGGCTCCAGGGTGATGACATCGTAGGTCTCGCCGGTCCAACGGAGGAAACTCCTGCCGTCCTGCACCGTCATCCGCGCGTTGGGCCGCTGAAGGACGCCATGGTTCCATTGCGAGAACCAATGGGCGAGCGACAACACGTTCCGGTCGATTTCCACCCCGTCCGCCAAAACGCCGGGGAACAGGGACGCCGTCCCCATGGTATTGCCCGTGCCGAAACAAATGACCAAGGCCCGTTTCGGGTTGGGATGCAGGGCCATCGGCACGAACCCCATCGCCTCCATGTAGGAACTCGCGCCGAACGCGGGGGAGACGGTGGCGGTACTGAAACCGTTGACATAGAGCGTACGGGCGCCGGACTCCTTGTCCTCGACGACGCCCAGGGTGGCGAAGTCGCCCTCCTTGTAATCCAGCAGGCGCGACCGGTCGGCGGGGACGTCGATTTCCAGCCGCGCGAAATTGCCCTTCCCCATCCGGTCCGCGGCGATGCCGGGATGGGACCAGGCGTAGCCGCCGAACACCGCGACGCCGCCAAGGACGAGGGCGGCGGCGGACCGGGCGAGTTTCCAGCCCAGGCGCCAGCAAAGCCCGGCGCAGGACAAAACCGCCAGGACGGAATAGATGGCGAACAGGGAACCCCGGATTCCCAGGGCGGGGATCAGGACAAACGGCGCGGCGACGGTCCCCAGAACGGCGCCCACGGTGTTTATCGCGTAGCTGTTTCCCAGCGTCCCGCCCACGCCGCCGAACAGGGAAATATTGATCCGGTTGGCCAGCGGGAAAAGGATCCCGAAACCCGCGGTCGGCGGGAGCATGAGGGCGACGGCGAACAGCGAACGGACGGAAAGCGTCCGCGGGAACGTATTGGCCTCGTCGTAGAACAGGCGGTCGGCCCTGGCCGTCAATTCGGGCAATAGATCGAAAACGGGGATGACGCCGATGCAGAACGCGGCCACGGCCAGCTCCACGAGCAGGAACTTGAGGACCCAACGCGAGTTGCCCAGGAGTTTTTCCGCGGCGAGACTGCCCAGGGCGATGCCCGCCAGAAAAGTCGCCAGGATCAGCGCGAACGAATACAAGGCGCTTCCCAGGGGGAAAACCAGAACGCGGGTCCACAGGATTTCGCTGGCCAGGGACGCGAACCCGGAAAGGGCGAATATCGTCAGCAACAGAATGCCGAGCGGTCGGCTGGGCGCCGGGGACGCCCCCGGGGGCAACGCCGCCCCGCGCTTGCGCCGGGGCGATAATGAATCCGGCGTCACGCTGGCCGCCTCGGCGTCAGCGCGCGGCGGCGCTGAATCCGAAGGAGCGCCGACAGGATCTGGAGGTAAAGACCGGCATACGAGGAACACGGCGGCGTTCGTGCCCGCTGAAAGCCAGGAGACTCCCTGGAGCCCCAGCCGTTCGATCGCGAAAAACTGCGCGAACAGGCATCCGAACACCGCGCCGGACGTATTGATCCCATAGAAAAACGAGATGTCCGGGAACATCCTGGAAACCCGCCCGCCCACCGACCAGCTCCCGACGAGGGGAAGCGTGGTCCCCATGAGGAACGTCGCGGGCAACATGAGGAGCGCGCTCAAGACGAATTCGGCAAAGTGAAGCGCGCCGCCGCTACTGCCGCCGAACCGCCCGATCGCGAAACCGTAAACGGACTCCAGCGCTTGCAGGCCGAGGGGGAACAAGAGGGCGTATATCCCGATCAGACCCTCCACGGTTCCATACATCCGGATGAGGTTCGGGTTTTGTCCCTTCGTCCCCTCAAGGTATTTCGCGATTGCCCATCCCCCCAACGCCAGCCCGCCCATGAAAGCGCACAGGACGGCGCTGATGGCGTAGAGCGTCCCGCCGAACAGCAGGGTGAAGCGCTTGATCCAGACCAGTTCGTAAACCAGGCTGGCGGCCCCGGACAGAAACATGCAGAGGGCGGCGAGGAGGGCGGATTTCGAGTATCGGGGAAAACGCGTCATGAATGTCGATAGAGGGCGCGGCGGGGCGCCCGTGACTGGACCTGTTTCGATGGCCGATTCTCCCACAACCGGCCCAACGAGTCAACGAACGCGACGCGGACATTACCCTCCGGGTTGCGCGGCATGAACGGGAATGGTATTTTAGGATTTTGCCGCCGAGTCCGGATATTGCGCGAGCAAAAGAATGGAATCGCTCCCCCTTGTAAAGGGGGCCGGGGGGATTCGCGCTACTCGCCGTAGGGGCCAGGCTGGGCCTGGAGCCAATGCCGCCTCCAGCTTGCGCGGAGGCGGAATCGTGTTCCGGCGATCGCGGAGCGTCATCGCCGCGTCGCCTCCGGGCGCCTGCCCGGCCAGCGGCACGCTGGCAAGCGGAAGTTTCAAATCCCCCTAACCCCCTTTGCAAGGGGGGACAAAGGCAAGGCGCTTTTTGTTCCTGGGCATTTCCTGTCTCAAACGTCTGGAGAGCCTCGGTCCCAGGAGTCGAAGCGCATTCG
>JACRGP010000024.1 GCA_016217765.1 Nitrospinota bacterium
ACGCGCATTCGCCATCCGGGTCAAGCCCATTGGGTCCAGCGGCACGCTGGGCGGCGTGGCGATCCAGCCATTCGCCTTGGAGAAACTGGACCGGACCGCTCCGGGCGCGGTCAAACGGCTGGCATGGCCTTGGAACGCCGAACTTGCCCCGGCGGCGAGGCGAGCGTCTGGATTGCCTCGCTCCGCTCGCAATGACGGCGTGGAAGATAGTTATGCGAAGGTCTCCTTTGCAAGGGGGGGTAATTTCATTCTTCCTCTCATGAAATATCCCGCCAGACTCGTTCACCCGAATTCAATGCCCCGCTTTTCGCCTTCCAGACCTCAAAATTTTGCCATTCTTGCACGGTAAACCGTTGTTTGGGTATTTTCCCGGCCCCGACTTTCTCCGTGCTTTTATTTTATTGATATAATTCATTAAGTATCAACAGGTTATGGGAGCGCCTCGGGCGGGGTTTTTGGCATGAAGGGTGCATTATGAATTGTGGAGTTTAATGAACGGTGAACGGTATGTCCACTATCCTGGTGGTGGAAGCCTCTCTCGATATCATGGACCGCGAGGCGGAATACAACCATATAGACGGAGAGGTCTTAAACGCGTTGAAAAAAACCATCTTTGGGAAAACCAGGACGGAATGCGTCTCTTCTTGCGGAGACGCGTCCCGGTACGGACCAGGCGAACATTTTTTCATCGGACGGCATGCGGTCTTTTCGGAAGCGCATTGATTTTGAGTTGTACCGCGGAAAAAAAATATGGAAAAAATACTCGTAGTGGACAACGACAAGGAAGTCCGGGAATTGGTCGAGGTCACCCTTGCGGCCCCCGGCCGTCGAGTCCTCCATGCCGAGAGCGGAAAAATGGCCATTGAGATGACGTTGGACCAGAAACCCGACCTCATCATCATGGACATCGTCATGCCGGGCGAGATCAACGGCATCGAGGCGACCCGGTTCATCAAGAAGCGCCAGGAAACCAAGGACGTCAAGATCATCTTGTTGACGGCAAAAGTCGATCCATCCTTTAAGAAGCAGGGAGCCGAGGCGGGAGCGGACAACTTTTTCCTCAAACCCTTCAGTCCCCGGGAACTGAAGGAAAAAGTCGAGAGGACGCTAAACAATTTCCCGGATGCGTGAAAGAGAAAAGCCCGTCATGACACAAGGAGCGGACAATCCGCATTGCGGCGTCGAGGAGAAATCCTTGACGAAAAAACAAGTCCTGAAATACGCCGAGGACCTGGCCGTTCTTTTTCGCGCCGAAAAAAATCAGCGGTTGCGCCTGGAGGAGTCCAACGCGCAACTGAAAAAATACGCCGAGGACCTGCGCCTGTCGCACCAGGAACTGCAGGACTTTCTTTTGACCGCCTCGCACGACCTCCAGGAACCCCTGCGCAAGGCCGTCACGTTCGGCGATCTCCTGAAAACGCGTTTCAGACAACAACTGGGCCCTGCCGGTTTCGAATACATCGACCGGCTCGCCGGCGCCGTCCAGCGGATGCAACGGTTGCTGGACGACCTTTCGGCTTATTCCCGCTTGACGATCGAAACCCACCCGCGCGCGCCCGCCAACATGGGGGAAGTCATATCGGACGCGGTGGCCGGAGTCAAAAGCCAGGCGGAGGCGCTCGGGGGAAGTTTGAAATTGGAAATCCAGCCCAACCCCGTCCTGGAAGTGGACGCTCCGCAAATCGGCCAAATGTTCAAGTGCCTGGTCGCCAACGGCCTCAAGTTCCGGAAAAGAGGGGTCCCCCCGGAACTCGTCATCCGGAGCCGGAGGACCGATGACGGGAAATGGGAATTCACGGTGCGGGACAACGGGATCGGTTTCGAGGAAAAATATCTGGACAGGATATTCAAACCGTTCGAACGCCTGCACCCGAGCGGAGAATACGACGGCGCCGGAATGGGGCTGACGGTTTGCAGAAAGATCGTCGAAAGACACGGGGGCGAGATAACCGCGAAAAGCTCCGCCGGCAACGGGGCCGCCTTTTTCGTGGTCCTGCCGGAAAAACAATCGCCGCCGAGGAGTTAACCCGGACATTGCGCGCGAATGGAATTGCTCCCCCTTGCAAAGGGGGCCGGGGGGATTTAGCGTCTCCTGGTTCGAATAAAAAACTTACGGGTCGGCGCTCCAAAAAGTTCCGCTGGCGTGTCCGCGTCAGCCGGGTTTCGGGACCGGCAGGTCTTCGATTACGGGGAGGTAAACGGTAAACGTCGTCCCCGCGCCGGCCTGGCTGACGACGTCCATCACGCCCCCATGCCGTTTCACGATTTCGCGGCTTATGGACAACCCCAGGCCGGCGCCCTTTTCCGCCTTGGTCGTAAAGATAGGGATCGAAGATGCGCTGGAGGTTTTCCCGGGAGATGCCGGACCCCGTATCCTGAACGCTGATTTTAACGCGCGACCTTTCGTAGCCCGTGGCGACGGCGATTTTCCCGCCTTCCCCGGAAATCGCCTCCTCGGCGTTTTGGAGCAGGTTCAGGAATACCTGCTTGATCTGGTCGGGGACGGCCTTGATCCTGGGCAGGTCCGTACTTACTGCAAAAACAGCCTTTTAAAATAATGTAGGTCTTGGCGCCGTTTCCCGCAATGAAACCCAAAGGGCAAATTTTAAAAAACCGAAAAATATTTCGGCGAAGATCGACTGGGAAAAGGAAGGGCAGGGAGAGCTCTCTTGTGAGGATGTATCTTATTTAAAAACAAAGAGGTGCGGACAAGCACAAGGAAAGATGGGTCCCTTTCCCACCCGCTTTTTTCATCCGTGTCCATCTGTGTTCATCGGTGGTTATGAATCCCCCCGGCCCCCTTTACAAGGGGGAGCCGCGCCGTTCTTTTCGTCACGCAATATCCGCTAAAAACGTCTCGGCGGTCTGGATGTCGGAGGGGTGGTCCACGTCCACGCTCTTGCCCATGTCGAAGGCGTAGGCGGGCGTCCCGTTTTCGATGGCGCTTATCAAGTAGCGACGCAGGGCGGAAAATTTCTCCGGCGAGGGCAGGGCCAGCGGCGGCATCCAGTAGGCTCCGCTCGTGACCCAGCCGCTCTTTCCCCGTCCCAGCGAGAGGATCGACCGGTCCGGCCCCAGTTCCACGTACAGGGGTTTTTCGTCGTCGATGAACGAGGTGACCCCCAACACCATGGCGCCGGGCGGGCGGTTTTCCGCCGCTTGCAGGAGTTCCCGCAGTTTCCCGCGCCGGTAAATGGAATCGATGGCGGTGATCAACCGGGGATGGGGGCCGATCCTCGCGCTGACCTCGCAAAAGCTTTCGAACGAGGAAGCGGTGGTCTTGACAATGATATCGACATTCAAATTTGGAAAGTTCTCGCGCAGATAATGCGTGCAGTCCGGGGCGTTGTATTCGTTGAAAACGATCGTAAGGTCTTCCACCCCCGCCTCGACGAACTGGGAAAGGGTCCAGGCCAGGAGCGGTTTTCCCGCCACGTTCAGCAGGGCCTTGTGGGTTTCGACCCCTTTGTCCTTGAACCGCGTCCCATGTCCCGCGGCGATGACGCCGCCCTTGATCCGGCTCATTTTACCGGCAAAAGCTCCAACAGTTCGGGAATCGCGCGAATGACGCCATCCCCCGGGCAACAGGTCGGCGGCGGAGCGGGATTGTGGCGGTCAATGAGCAGGACGTGCGGCATGCCGAGGGCCTTCGCGCCCCGCATGTCCCTCTTCAGCGAGTCGCCCACCATGAGGGCCTGCCCCGCTTGTACGCCGACGGCGGACAGGGCGTAATTGAAGAGTTCGGCGGAAGGCTTGATATGTCCGACGCGCCGGGAGTCGGCCACCACGTCGAACAGCGGCGACAGGCCCAGTTCCTTGCAGATGGCGGGCAGGTTGCCGTAGAAATTGGAGATGATCCCCAGCTTGTAGCGCGATTTCAGCCGTCGCAGGACCGTTTTGTTTTCCTCGACCTTGCGCGCGGTGTCCTGACGGAAAGCCCCGGCGATGTTTTTTTGTAACGCGGGGTCGGGCCTGCCGAGACCCGCAAGGACGCGACGCACCTGCTCGTCCAGCGTGTCCGCCAGGGAAACGCCGTCCAACCCTTCGGCGGTCAGGCTGTCGTCGGAGTCGTAAAAGGCCCGGTCGAACCGTTCTTGCGGGACCCGGACGCCCATCGATTCGTAGATGGACTGAAAATGTTCCTTCCAGGGAATCCCGTCGGCGTCGAGCGTACCGCCGTAATCGAAGAAGATCGCTTTCGGTTCAATAGGCATTCGAGTCGTCGCTTGAGCGTCTAACGAAATGAACCCTTTGGCTCGACCCTCAAATGACTCCCCTCCCTTGAGGGAGGGGGCTGGGGGAGGAAGTTATGGAATACTTCATTTTGTTAGACGCTCTTAAAGGCGTTCCGGTGGAAAACGCGCAAGTTGTATAAACGGCGAGTTGGTCTTATAATAGCATTCCGTTGCGTTTCCCGCGAGAGCGAAGGATTCTTGATCCCCATCCGGAATTGTAGTAATGTTCCCCTTCCGCGTCCGGGCGCCTTTTCGTCTAAAAATCGGTCAACAACGCGCATTGGATTCATCGTGAAAAAAATCGTTTGGGGCATTTTAAGAGAGATGGAGCATTCCCCCGACCGGGAAGGCGACGACGCCGCCATCCTCCGCGAGACGGCCCGGAAAGTCCAGGCGTCCGGGGCCGCGGAGGTCTTGGTCCTCGCGCCCGAGGAACTCCCGGAGGGCGGCGAACCGCCGGATTTCGTTTTCTTTATGTGCGAACGGCCGGAGGTCCTGGACAAGCTCGAGGCGCTTCAGAAAAATAAAGGGGTGGGAATGGTCAACACCCCCGAAGGCGTACGCAATACGTACCGGTACAATACCGTCAGGAAACTTGAAGGTTTGCCCTTTTACCCGCGCGCGTCGCCCATCTCGACGGACGACGGCGCCTGCGCCGGGCCCTTCCCGCTGTGGCTGAAACGGTTCGACTTTCACGCGGTCCTCAAGGAGGACGTGTGCCAGGCGCGGGACCCGTCGGAGTTGAAGACCCTGCTCGCGCGTTTCCGGGAGCGGGGAATACAACGCGTCCTGGCGCAGGGCCACATCGAGGGCGACCTGATCAAATTCTACGGCATCCACGACCGCTGGTTTCAGTACTTTTATCACAAGGACCAGGCCGTCAAAAACCATCCGTTTGACGGGGCGCGGCTCGGGGAAATCGCCCGGCTCTGCGCGCGCGAGCTGGGGGTCGAAATCTTCGGCGGCGACGCCATCGTCGCGCCATCCGGCGAAATCTTCCTGATCGACCTCAACGCCTGGCCCAGTTTTGCGTTATACCGCGATATCGCCTCGAAACATATCGCCGATCATATATTGGAAAAAATAGAAGCTCTTCCGTCCCTGAGATAACAGTACCCATCGCGCTCTTTTCTTCCACAACATCGATTCGGAGTTCTTACATCTAATGAATAACACTCCCGGCCCAAAATCCAAGGCGTTGTTCGCGCAAGAGCAGGAATTCATGGCCGCCGGCTTGCAATCCATCGCCCTGTTCTCCCAGATCGTCGTCAAGGAGGCCCGCGGCGTGCGGATAACGGACATCGACGGCAACAGCTACATCGATTTCACGGCGGGGATTGGCGTGGGTAGCGTGGGGCATTGCCACCCCCATTACGTGGCGCGCATGACCGACCAGGTCCGGACCGCGACCTTCGGCAGTTTCTGCACCGAAAACCGCGCGGAGTTTTTGCGCCTGCTGGCGTCCCTGGCCCCCGGCGACCTGAAAAGCGCCCAGATGTTTTCCGGCGGCGCGGAAGCGGTGGAAGCGGCCTTCAGGCTCGCCAAGTCCGTCTCCAAAAAAACGGAGTTCGTGGGTTTCTGGGGCGGTTTCCACGGGAAAACCGGCGGCGTCCTGGGCCTGCTCGGCGACACCGGCTTCAAGAAGGACCTCGGGCCGTTCATGCCCGGCCTCTACTCGCTGGCGCCCTACGCCTACTGTTACCGTTGTCCCTTGAAGCTGAAGTACCCCGATTGCGGGCTGGCCTGCGTCGAGCATTTCCGCGACGCCATAAAGACCCAGACCAGCCACCAACTCGCTGGCGTCATCGTGGAACCCATGCAGGGGACCGCCGGCAACGTGGTCCCGCCGAAGGGGTTTCTCGCGGCGGTCCGGGAAGTCGCCAGGGAATTCGGCGCGGCGCTCATCGTCGACGAAATGCTCACCGGGTTCGGCAGGACCGGAAAGATGTGGGGTTGCGACCACGACGGGGTCGTGCCGGACATCATGACCGTCGGCAAGGGGATCGGCGGC
This sequence comes from Nitrospinota bacterium, assembly GCA_016217765.1. Lineage (GTDB taxonomy): Bacteria > Nitrospinota > Nitrospinia > Nitrospinales > JACRGP01 > JACRGP01. The sequence continues at coordinate 6,247 of JACRGP010000024.1, forward strand.
GGCTTTCCTTTAAGCGCGGTGATATCCACCCGCGAATACACGTCAACCAAACCCTTCGGCAATCCGAGCGGGTCGTCCTCAAGCTACGGCGGGAACCCGCTGGCGTCGGCGGCCGGGCGGTCGGCGTTGGAGATCATCATCAACGAAAAGTTGGCCGAGAACTCCCGCAAGGTCGGCGCCCTGATCAAAAAACGCCTGCTGGAATTCCAGGAGAAATCTCCCATCGTCGGCGACGTCCGCGGCGAAGGGCTGATGATCGGCGTCGAGCTGGTCAAGGACAAAAAGACCCAGGAGCCGCTGGACAGGAAACTGACCCTCAAACTGTTCCACGACTGCCTGGCGCGCGGGCTCATCAGCATGTGTTATTCCCATAATATCCGCATCAACCCGCCCCTCGTCATGACCGAGGCCGAGGCGGAGGAAGCGGTCGCCATCCTGACCGGCGCCCTCGAAACCGTCGCCAGGGAACGGTGACCGGCGATGCCGAAGCTGAAGGGGGCGATCGTCGGCTTTGGTTTCATCGCCGTCGAGGGCCATCTCCCCGCCTTGATGCAAAGCGAAGACCTGGAGATCGTCGCGGTTTTCGACCAGAACCCCGAGAGAAAAGCGGCCGTCGCGGGCAAGCTCCCGCATGGCCGCTTTTACAATTCCGCCGACGCCCTGTTCGCCAACGAAAAGTTGGATTTCGTGGATATCGCCACCTCCCCGGCCAGCCACATCGAATACCTGCGCGCCGCGATGAAACGGGGCCTGCACGTCCTCTGCGAAAAACCGTTGGTGTTGAGCGCGGACCATTTGAAGGAAATAGCGGATTACCTTGCGTCCTCCTCCAAAACCGTATATACGTCCCATAACTGGAAGTTTGCCCCCATATTCCTGAAAACGTCCGAACTCCTCCGCTCCAACTGCATCGGCGAGATCAAGCGCATCCGCTACGAGGTGTTGCGCACCGGGCCTTCCGCGGCGGTGACAACCGGAAAGAACAACGTGAACTGGAGACTGCAACCGGAGTTGTCCGGGGGCGGGGTCCTCGTGGACCACGGGTGGCACGCCTTCTATGTCCTGTGCGGCTGGGCCGGGAGCCAGCCGCGCCGGGTTTCCGGTTCGCTGGAAAACCGCAAGTTCAAGGACCTCGCGGTCGAGGACACGGCGACGGTCAAAATCGATTTCGACACGTCCGCGGCCGAGCTTTTTTTCACCTGGACGGCGGACGAGCGGAAAAACGCCATAACCATCGCCGGGACCCGCGGGGAGTTGAAAATCCTCGACGACGTCATCCTTTGCGCCAACGACGAGGGGGAGAAAAAATATTCCTTTGACGAAGCCCTTTCCAAGGGGTCGCACCATCCGGAATGGTATCCCTTCGTCATGCGGGATTTCGTCCGCTCCATGACCGACCGGGAATTCAGGGACGCAAATTTCCGGGAGGCGGCGCTCAGCCTTCTGCTGACGGCCGGGGCCCAACGCTCTCATTGGGACGGCGGCCGGAGCGCGCCGCTGGACCTCAATATCGTCGAAGGAGGCGATTGACCATGGGCCGTTCCGTTCTCGTCGTCCTCGCGCCGGAGAGGGACGCCCTGCTGGCCCGGAAAGTGGCCGGGCTGACTTTTGCCGACCGGCTCCGCAAATCCGCCTCCCAGGCGGGGTTCGACTCGACGCTGTTTGTTCCGGGAAACGATTCGGGCGGGGATGGCGATGTTTTTCGCGAATGGTCCAAACCGTCCGGCGGCGAGATGTGTCTGGTCCTGTTGAAAAAGGGTTATCTTCCCGACGCGCGCTACCTGGAATCCTTGCGGACCTTGGGGCGGAAGCTGGGACAATTTACAACCGGCG
>JACRGP010000165.1 GCA_016217765.1 Nitrospinota bacterium
AAACGCAGAAGAATCGAACGGGATCTCTTTCTCAATGGCAACTATGAATAAGACAACTGTCATTACGCGCGCCATGGTCGTCATTCTGGCTTGTCCGGTTGCATGGGGCAAGGTTTGGGCGGAGAACTGTCTAGATGCGGACTCCCAATCCGAAATGAATTTTTGCGCATCAAATGAAGCGAAAGAAACCGATCGGGAATTGGAAGCCGTTTATAAAAAACTGCTGAAAAAGATCGATCCCGAAGATCAAGCCAGACTGCGCGCCGCCCAAAGCGCCTGGGTTGTGTATCGTAGAAAACAATGCGAGTTCAACACTTCTGGAAGTATTGGCGGGTCGATTCATCCAACGGTTCTGGCATACTGTTACGCCTATTTCGCCGAACAACAGAAAAAAATTCTTCAGGAACAGCTTGAATGCGAAGAAGGCAATCTTTCCTGCGCGGGACATGGAAGATCCGAATAACCCTGCTTGCCTTGTTGTCGCCGATGGCCGCCCCCGGCGCGGGTCCGGCCCCGGCGGAAGCCAAAAGCAAACCCGCCCCTCCGGCGCCCTTTCATGCCGCCGAGTCGCCCGCCGAAAAGGCGCTCGACGCTATTTTCCGCCGTGTCGACAAGGACGACAATATAATCTTTTATGTTCGCGGGACCCCTTCTTACGATGCAAAAAAGGACCCCGGCTATTCCCGCCTGTTTACTAAAAACTTTTTGCGGGCGGCGGCCCAAATGGAATCCGACGCGGTAAAAAAAAAATGCGATGGCAAATATCGCGAGGGCGAACTCTGCGGCCTTGACTTCAACCCCGTCAACTGCGCTCGGAATATCATCGGCGAGTCCGGTTATTTTCACCGGACAATACGAGACGACGGCCGCCAAGTCATAATTTCATCCCTGGGGGGGGACTTTGATGCAAGCGAAGTCAATGCAACCTACAAACTCATAAAAGTTGGCGAGGGTTGGAGGCTGGACGGCGTCGATTGCGGCGGCATGGGGGAGGGAGTGGGATTCAAAATGGATTGTAGTTTTTCGGATTGCGACGCATCGGACCTTCGCAAAAGAGCCGCGCGGGGAGATGTCGACGCGCAGTACAATCTTGGAATTATGTATCAAATCGGCCGGGACGTGGAGCAGGATTTCGACGAGTCGACGCGATGGTACCGCAAGGCCGCCAAGCGGGGCCACGCCGAGGCCAGGCGGGAAGTGGAGAAGTTGGACCGGCGGTGAGTCTTATTTGCAAAGAGCGGGCGATTTTTTTCCGCCCGGCAGGGCCCGCCCGGCGCGACGCTGGGCGCCGGCACATGGCTCCCGCCGCCGTCCCCGGCGCGGGTTCCGCTTATCCGCTAGAGAAGAGTTTGTAACCGAGTCTCACCCTTTCCTCACGCCCGCCTTGATTCTGTCGAGGATGACTCCGGCCACTTCCGTCTTCAGGAGGAGCGGAAGACGTTCGATGTCGCTTTCGCCCGCGATGATCGTCACTTGATTGTAATCGGACTGAAAACCGATGCCCGGCGCGCTGATGTCGTTGGCGACGATCAGGTCGAGCCGTTTTTTCCGGAGCTTTTCGAGGGCGCTCTGAACCAGGTTTTGCGATTCGGCGGCAAACCCCACCAGGTATTGACGGGTCTTGATTTTGGATGCCTCCAGCAAGATGTCCGGCGTCGGGCTCAACTTCAAAACCAGCGGTTCCCCGCTCTTCTTGATCTTTTCCTTGCGGACGGATTCCGGCGCGAAATCGCCCACCGCGGCGGTCATCGCCAGCGCGTCGCATTCCGGCAGACGGGCAAGGGTCAGGTCGAGCATTTCCGAGGCTTTTTGACAGGACAAGAATTCGACCCCGTCCGGTTTCGGCAGATGCGTCGGACCGCTGATCAGGGTGACCATGGCCCCGCGGTCGCGCGCCTGTCCGGCGATGGCATACCCCATTTTCCCGGACGAAGGATTGGTGATGTACCGCACCGGGTCGATGGGCTCCCGCGTCGGGCCGGCGGTGACCAGCAAACGCAGTCCCGCAAGGTCGGCGACGCGCGCGAGCCGTTTTTTAACCTCCTCCACGATACGCAGGGGATCGGCCAATCGTCCCATGCCCACGGCGCCGCACGCCAGTTCGCCTGTTTCCGGCTCGACGATCCGGACGCCCCGGCTTTTTAATTTCGCGATATTCTCCTGGACCGCCGGGTTGGCGTACATCTTGTCGTTCATGGCCGGTGCGACGAGAACCGGGCCGGCAAAGGCGAGAAACAGCGTGGACAACGCGTCGTCCGCGTGCCCGTTGGCCAGTCTCGCGACGCAATTGGCGGTGGCCGGGGCGACGACCAGGAGGTCCGCGCCCTCCGCCGCCCGGATGTGCTCCATGGAAGCCGACGCGGGCGAACCGAAAACTTCGCTATAAACGGGATGGCCGGAAAGCGCCTGGAACGTCAGAGGCGTCACGAACTGGCCGGCGTTGGCGCTCATCGCCACGAACACATCGGCCCCTTCGCGGACCATCAAACGCAACAACTCCGCCGCCTTGTAAGCGGAAATCCCCGCCGATACTCCCAATACGATTTTTTTATCTTTTAACGTCATTTCCATGGCCTGATTATTCGGAGAGCGCTATCGCCTCGATTTTAAAGCGCAACCCTTTCGGGATCAACGTTTTTCGTTAGCCGGCCGCGCCGGCAAAATTAATCCGGCCAGCGGTTGCACTTCGCCAACAGCGCCAATCCCCGACGCCCGCCGGCTCGCCTCGCGTCTTTTCCAGCTTGAATGGGAGCATCGTTTGCCGTACCATCATCTCGCCGCAGGTTAAAGGTCAATGCTCGCAAAATCCCTTTATACCCGCCGTGCAGACGGTCGGCAAGGGTTTCCCCCTTCTTTCCTGGAGCGCCCCGACAAAATGAAGTCCTTTCCAATTCTCTCCCCCTTGAAGGGGAAAAACCGGCTTGCGCCCGTTCTTTAACGATCGTCATGGACCGAATCCCCGGGGCCCCCTGGTCCGCCTCGCGGTCGGCGCCGCGTTTTATTGCGCCGTGTCCGCCTGCGATTTCAAACTCCCGCAACCGCCGCCCGACTTGTTTTACAAGGCCGGCGTCATAGCCGTCGGACGGGGTCCGCAGTTTCTGGCGTCGGAGGACCTCAACCGCGACGGCGAGACGGACTTGGTTTCGGTCAATACCCTGGAAAACTCCGTTTCGGTCCTGTACGGGACTGGGTCGGGGACGTTCCAACATCCCGTTTCAGCGCCGGTTTTCGCGGAACCGACCATGGCCGTCGTAGGGGACTTGAACCGCGACGGCTTGCCGGACCTCGCGTTGAGTTCCCGGGGGGAACATTGCGTCACGCTTCTCCTGGCAACAGGCGGCGGCTCCTTCCAAACCCCGCGCAAGATGGAAACCGGCCGCGCTCCAGTGTCGCTGGTCCTCGACGACTTCAACGGCGACAACGTCCTGGACATGGCCGTAATGCTGACTTTCAACAAAATGGAAATTCATATGGGAACGGGCGACGGGAATTTTAAAAAGGGCGAGACTTACAATACGGGGTCAAGATCGCTGTCCGGCGTTTCGGGGGATTTCAACCGCGACGGCAGAAAAGACATCGCCCTGGCGGAGACCAGTTCCAACTCCAGTTCGATCCGGATCTTTTCCGGGAACGGGGACGGAACGTTCCGCCAGACCGCCGCGTTCGCCGACGGCCTGGGCTCCCTGGTCCTGATCAAAAAGGACATGAACGGCGACGGCAGAGACGACCTTGTCACGGCCTCCACGAAAGGCGACAACTTGTACTTGTTTTATGCCAATGGCGACGGGACTTTTGGGAAAGGGCTCGCCTTTTCCGGCGGCGGCGGCCCCATTGCCCTCGTGGCCGAGGACTTCAACGGCGACGGCCGGGTCGACGTGGCGGTCGCCAACTCGCGAAGCAGTGGTTTTTCTTTCGTGGCGCGGAACCCGGACGGCTCGTTCAAATACCCAACGCGGGACTACGTTACCGGGGGGACGCCGCTGGCCATCGCCGCCGGAGATTTCAACGGCGACGGCTTGCCGGACCTGGCCGTCGCCAGCGCCGACGAGAACCGCGTCGAGATTTTCTTGCGTCGACGGACCGCCTCCGGCCAGTAACGCACTGGAGCAGGTAGACAACGCCCGCGACCTCATTGGACGAACCGCGGCGCGGCGGGAAGCTTTCTCCACCTGTTGAAGTAATAGCGGATGCGCCCGTCCTGCGTGGGATAAATTTTCCTGTACTCCTCGGTCCCGTCCGGGAGCCGGTCGACGATGGCGATTTTCTTGTCCAGCAATTGCGTCGCCTTGCCGACGTATAGAAACGTGTAAGGCTGGTCCCTGGCGATGATCCGGTGAAGTCGATGGGCCATCTCCACCTGCCGGGCCTTGTCGTATTCCTGCCGGATCTTGACGATCAACCGGTCCGCATCGGGGTCCTCGTAGCCCACGAAGTTGAGTTGTTGCGGCCCGGTCTGGCTGGAATGCCATATCTGGAACAGGTCCGGGTCGATCCCCATGCTCCAGCCCAGGACCAACGCGTCGAATTTTCCCGCGTTCACGAAGTCCTTTAGGAAAACCGCCCATTCGAACAGTTGCGTGTTGCACTTGATCCCCAGCTTGCGCCAGTTGTTTTGCGCGATGGTGAGGATATTCTTGCGGACGGGGTTGCCGCTGTTGGCGATCAAATTGAACTCGAATACCTTGCCGTCCTTCTCCAAGAATCCCTGCGCGTTCTTTTTCCACCCCAGACCGCTCAATATCCTCGACGCGCCTTCCGGGTCGTAAGGCAACGGCTCCGCGGAATGATCGTACCAGTCCGTTATCTTGGCGTAAGGCCCGGTGACGCGCTCGCCTTCGCCGTATAAAATGTATTTTATGATCTTGTCCACGTCGATGGCCATGCCCAGGGCCCGGCGGACCTCCGCCGACGCGAACAGGGGATTGCGGAGGTTGTACCCGATATAGGAATAGAAATAGCCGACGCTCGAGAAATTCTGGTACTTCTCGTCCTTCTTGAAGCGCGCCACTTGGTGCGGCTGGACCGCGTAATTGTCCACCGCGCCGGAATAAAACTCCATCTCCTGCGTCAACGAATCGGGGATGATCCGCATGACGTACTCGGTATACTCCGGCGGCGATTCCCAATAGGCGCCGTTCCGGACCAGGCGGATCTCCTCGTCCGATTTCCACTCGGCGAAAACAAAGGCGCCCGTGCCGACGGGACGGCGGTTGAACCGGCTGTCGCGGATGGAAAAATTCCTGGCCCGCTCCTCCGGCAGATGGAGTTCCTCGGCCTCTTTCTTCAAAGCCTCGTCGTTGAGGAGATGCTCGGGCAATATCCCCATGAACCAGGAATTGATGGCGGGCGAAAACAACCGCTTGTACGCGAACTTGATCCGGTACGGCCCCAATATCTCGGCCGACTTGACCGGTTCGTAATCCGACGTCCGCGGCGAGGCGTTCCTCGGGTCCATGATGGCGCGGTAGGTGAACAGCACGTCTTTGGCGTCGAACTCGTGCCCGTCATGGAAACGGACCCCTTGGCGCAGGTCGAAAATAATGACCGGGTTGTGTTCCTCCACCTGCAGGATTTCCGTAAAATGCGGCTCCAGGGCCTTGTCTCCCTGCGGGTCCCGCGCCTCGATATACCTACGATAGGGGAAAGACTTGAAATAGCCCTCCCCCAACAACTCGCGGATGGGGTTGAAAAAGTCCTGGTCGATATTGACGAGGGTGAACTTGATCCTGTCCGGCATGTGCAGGACGTAGGGGATTTTCAGCGTCTTAACCC
>JACRGP010000027.1 GCA_016217765.1 Nitrospinota bacterium
CAATTCGCTCTCGGTCTCGATAATTTTGCTACTGATGATGCCGTTGATCGAGTCGTAGGCCCATTTTACCACCGTATGGTCGTTCCTTTGATGGTAAATAAATCCCGATGTAGTGAACGAACGCAGGGTGGTCCCCGCTTCCTCAGGCGTCAGGTTGACGCCCGTCGATCCGCCGACAAACGCCCAGAGTCCGTCGTCGACGGGGTCGCCGGTGGGCCGTACGGTGCGCCTGCGGTTGTATCCCTCGGGGGTCCGGGCCAGGTTGACGAAGGGGTCGTCCGGGTACTTTCCCGGAAGCCCTTTGAACATATTTTCGCTGACGCTGGAGGAGAGGTTCTTCCGCAGGGTCTCGACGGTGGCGTCCTCGGCGGCGATGGCGACGTCCTCGGCCACGGAGATCATTTTCTGGGCCGCGATTGAAGACAGGATGCCGATCATGACGATCACCAGCACCAGCTCTATGAAAGTGAACCCGCGTTGGCCCATGGTTTTCCCTCCGTCCGTTTCGCTCCGCATCAACCGCCGCCTTTCGCCATTTTGGACATGTCCCACATCGGCAGGAAGATCGACAGGGCCAGGAACAGCACCAGGGCGGCCATGAACACGAGCAGGATGGGCTCGATCATGGCCGAAAGGGACTTGATGGCCCGGTCCACTTCCTCGTCGTAGAAGTCCGCCACCTTGAGCAACATCTCGTCGAGGGCGCCCGATTCCTCCCCCGCCGCGATCATCTGGATGACCATCGGCGGCACCATCCCGCTCAATTTCAAGGGCGCCGCCAGGCCAAGACCGTCCTGGACGGCCGCGCGGAGGTCGCGGATGATTTGCGCGATGATCACGTTCTCGACCACCCGGGAGGTGATGTCCAGAGTCTCCAGGATGGGCACGCCCCCCATTTGCAGGGTGCCGAATATCCGCGCGAATTTGGCCATGGACGACCGCAACACGATGGGGCCAAAGAGCGGGGCCTTGAGCTTGAACCGGTCCCACCGCCTCCTGCCCCGTTCCGTCGCGGTGTATTTCTTGAAAGCGAAAATAGCGGCCCCTATGGCCAGCGCCATATAATACCAATAGTCCGTGAATATATGATGGGCGCCGATCAATAATTTCGTGGGGGTCGGCAACGTGATCTTGGCTTTTTCAAAAATGCCCACGAACACGGGGACCACTTTCCACATGAGGATGGTTACCGCAAGGGTCATAGCCGTAACCACGATCTTGGGGTAGCGCATGGCCCCCTTGATCTTGGCTTCGTTCTCCGCGTCCTTTTCCAGCAGGTCGGCCAGGCGCCGCAGGATCTGGTCCATGACGCCGCCCGCCTCGCCGGCCTCGATCATGCTCGTGTACAGGGAAGAAAATACGTCGGGGTATTTCCCCATGGCGCCGGAAAGCGTCAAGCCCCCCTCGATATCCAGCCGGACGTGCCGGATGATGTCCTTGAACTTCGGGTTCTGCATGTTTTCGCCGAGGGCCGAAAGGATGGCGAGCAAGGGGATGCCCGCGTTGAACAGCGTGGCCATCTGGCGCGTGAACAGGACTATTTCCTGGGGCTTGACCTTGCGGAACCGGTCCAGAACATCTTTTTCCTCCTTGTCCGACGCGGCTGAAAGGGACTTGATGGATACCGGGAAATGCCCCATCCTGCCCAGTTCCTGGCCGACCACGTCGGCGCTGGGCGCATCCATGTTGCCCTCCACCAGGGCTCCCATCCGGTTTCGCGCTTTGTATTGATAAATTGCCATGATCGTTCGCGGACAATCCGCGGTCCCTTATCGGGGCAGGATTTTTAAATCCCCCCGACCCCCTTTGCAAGGGGGAGCCATGGAAGCCAGGTGGCCGTCTTTCTCCTCCATCTCCCCGGCCCCCTTTGCAAGGGGGAGCCATGCCGGTTGTTTTCTCTCGCGCTCCGTCATTCTCCCAGGCCGTATTTCCTCATTTTATTGTGCAGGGTTTTACGGCTGATTCTCAGCCGACCGGCCGCTTCCTGCCGCTTCCAGTTGGTCTCGTTGAGCGCCTCGAGGATCAGGCGCTTCTCGACTGCGGCGACCAGCGTTTGCACCTTGTCCTCCAGGGAGATCCTGGGAGAGGTCAGGTCCGGCTCATCGCCGCCCGCCAGCGGCGGATAAACGTCGAGCAGATCTTTCTCTCCCAACATATTATTATACGCGAGTACGATCGCCCTTTGGGTCACATTTTCCAGTTCGCGCACGTTTCCCGGCCAGGAATAGCGCGTCAAGAGGTCCATCCCCTCCCGGGAAACGCCCCCGATGTCTTTTTTGAATTTCTCGTTGTAAACCTTGAGAAAATGGTTGGCGAGGATGGGGATGTCCTCCTTGCGGTCGCGGAGCGGGGGCAGTTGCACGGACACCACGTTGAGCCGGTAGAACAACTCCTCGCGGAACTCGCCCTCGGCCACCGCGCGCTTCAAGTCCTTGTTGGTGGCGGCGACGACGCGGATGTCGATCTTGACGGACGTCTCGCCTCCCAGCCGCTCCACCTCGTTTTCCTGCAGGGCGCGGAGGATTTTCATCTGCGTGGCGATCGGCATGTCGCCGATTTCGTCGAGGAACAACGTGCCGCCGCTGGCTTGTTCGAATTTCCCCAGTTTGCGTTTCAAGGCCCCCGTGAAGGCCCCTTTTTCGAACCCGAAGAACTCGGCCTCCAGCAAATCCTGCGGGACCGCCGCGCAATTGACTTTCACGAACGGCCCGTGGCGCCGGGGGCTGTTGGAGTGGATGGCTTGCGCGACCAGTTCCTTGCCCGTGCCGCTCTCGCCCAGGACCAGGACGGAGACGTCGCTCCCGGCGACTTTTTCCACGCGCTCGATCGCTTCGCGGATCGCCCGGCTTTTGCCGAGGATCCGCGCGAGGGAGAATTTTTCCTCCAGGTTACTACGCAGGCTCCGCACCTCGCGGAGCAACTGCCGCCGTTCGAGGGCCCTCCTCGCCACCACGCGCACTTCGCCGATGTCCAGCGGCTTGGTGAAATAATCGTACGCCCCCTTGTCCATGGCCTCATAGGCCAGGTCCTGGCTTCCATACGCCGTGATCAGGATGGCCACGATATCGGGGTCGATCTCCCGCAATTTCGCCAAAGTTTCAAGCCCGTTCCAACCGGGCATGTTGTAATCCAGGATGGCCAGGTCAAACGGTCCCTTTTTCAAGATTTCCAAGGCCTCGGAGCCGCTGGCCGCGGCGCGACACCGGTATCCTTCCACGGCAAGGGTTTCGGAAAGGAAAAACCGCATGCTTTCCTCGTCGTCCACAATGAGGATCTTACCCTGCGTCATGGCCGTTTTTCCTTGGGGCATGTCGTTCATTCGCGGTCGCTTCCAACCGTTTCCGGGGTGGGTTTGGCCAATTCGGCCAGCGGGAATACCAGCGTGAAAACCGTAAAACCGTCCCGGCGCGCGAACGCGATCGTTCCCTGGTGCATGGCGACGATCTGGCGGGTGATGGCCAGTCCCAATCCCGTCCCCTGTTGCTTGTCGGTGACAAAGGGATCGAAAATACGATCGGCAATGTCCGGGTTGACCGGCAAGCCGGTATCGGCTATCTCCACAACGATGCCGCCCGGTTCGCCCTTGGCGGAACCGCGGAACAGTTCGGGATCGAAACGGGTCGCGACGCGGATCTCCGCATGCCCCGGGGCGGGAAGGGGCGACGCCTGCAATTTGGCTATCGCCTGGCGAGCGTTGATCAGGATATTGAGAAAAGCCTGTATCAGTTTTCTGCCGTCGGCCCAGATGGGGGGGAGAGACGGGGCATAGCTCTTGGTCAATTTAATTTCCTTCGTACCCGCGTCCAGCCGCGCCAGGTTGAGCGCCTGGTCCAGCAGGTTGTTGACGTCGCAAGGCTGGGCCTCGCGCGCCGTCGGCTGGGCGTAGTTGAGAAGGCTGGAGACGACCCCGTCGAGACGGTCGACTTCCTTGACCATGGTCTGGGTGTAGGCGCGGGTTGTTGCGTCTCCGGGAAGCTTCTCCCGCAGGAGTTGGGCCAATCCCCGGATCGCTCCCAGAGGATTGCGGATTTCGTGGGCCAGGCCCGCCGCCAGGGTCCCCACCGCCGCCAGCCGGTCGGCTTTTTCCATATGATTGACGATTTCCTCGGCCCGCGTCAGGTCCTTGATGGTGGCCGCCACGCCGGCGAAAACGCCGTCGGCGTTCTTGAGGACCGAGGTGGACAGGGAAACCCGGATTTTCCCGCCGTCTTTCGCGACCAGGCCGGTCTCCCGGTTGGCATGGGCCGTTTGGTTCTCGAACGCTTCGGCGATCAGGGCCTTGAACTCCTCCCCTTGGGGAAGATGGCGGAAAAGCTCGTCGTACCGGCGGCCGACAACGTCCTCCGCGCCGCATCCCAGGATCGCCAGGGCGATCGGATTGATGGAAACGAGTTTTCCCGTTTTATCGATAAGGATCCAGCCTCCCGTCAAATAATCGACGAAATACTTGTTGAGCGAGGAGACAATGAGATTGAAGTCCCTGCCCAGACCTCCGAGCTCGTCCAGGCTGTCGACTTTCAGCCTGGCGGTAAAATCCCCCAGGGCCGCCTGCCGCGCGCCGGCCATGAGCCGCCTCAAGGGGTGGAGGATGGCGTAGGCGATCCCCAACCCGGCCGCCAGGCCCAGCAAGGTGAACCCAAGCACCTCCAGCTTGATATAGCGCAAGGCCGACCGGGCCTGGAACAAAACATCTGTCGGAATAAATTCGCCGTTTTGGGCCATAAAGTTATCGACGAGGGCGAGCGCGACGAAACCGGAGGAAAACGCGATGAGCGCGCCTATCGCGGGAAGGATGACGAACAAGCTGATCGACAGGCGCTTCTTGAAGAGGAACTGAAACGATCGGGTCATCATGTAACGACATGCCCAAAGGGGTTAATACCGCGGGCGGACCGGCAACCGCTTCCAAGCGGGGCATGGGAGGAACGCGGCGCGCGGGAATTAATGCATGCCCTCGTCCGCGAACGTCACGCGGTTCAATTCATCGACGGTGGTATACCCGGACAAAACTTTCGAGATGCCGTCCTCGCGCAACGTTTTCATGCCCTGCATTTTGCGGGCGAGTTCGCGGATCGTCATCGGCGCCGATTTTTTCAAGATCAATTCCCGGACCTCGTCGGTCACGATCAACGCCTCGAAAAGCCCCATCCGGCCGCTGTAACCGCTTCGTTTGCACGCCTTGCAACCTTCCCCCTTATACAGGACGACGGGTTTCCGGTCGCCGCGGGGAAATAACGCCTTCAATTCTTCCTCGGCGGGTTCCCGCGGGACCTTGCATTTCAGGCAAATCTTGCGCACCAGACGCTGGGCCAACACGCCCATGACGGACGAGGCCAGCAAGAACGGCTCGACCCCCAGGTCGGAAAGCCGGGACAAGGCGCCAGGGGCGTCGTTGGTGTGCAGGGTGCTCAGGACCAGATGGCCGGTCAACGCCGCCTGGACGGCGATTTCGCTCGTTTCCCGGTCGCGGATTTCGCCCACCATGATGATGTCGGGGTCCTGCCGCATCAGGGACCTGAGACCGTTGGCGAAGGTGATGTTGGCCTTGGGGTTGACCTGCGTCTGGCGGATGCCCGGCAGACGGTATTCCACGGGGTCCTCGATGGTCTTGATATTCTTTTCCGGCGTGTTGAGCAGGGACAGGGCGGCGTACAGGGTGGTGGTTTTACCGCTTCCGGTGGGCCCCGTCACCAGGATCACGCCGTAAGGGTTTTTCAGCAGGTCCTGGAATTTATTCAGGTCCGCTCCCATCAACCCCAGGTCGATCAGGCTGAACCGGAGTTTGCTCCGGTCCAGGATTCTGAGCACCAGGTTTTCCCCGTAGATCGTGGGACAGCTGGAAACGCGGAACTCGATCTCGCGGTCGCCGAACCGCGCCGAAAATCCGCCGTCCTGGGGGGCGCGGGTCTCGGCGATGTCCATGTTGGACAGCACTTTCAGGCGGGAAATGAGGGGCGATTCCACGGTCTTGGGCGGGCGGGTGGCCTCAAACAACACGCCGTCGATGCGGTAGCGGATGTTGAGTTCGTCCTGGGTGGGCTCGATGTGTATATCGCTCGCCCCGTCGTCCAAAGCCTGCCGGAGTATCATGTCCGCCAGTTTGGCCACCGGCGCCTCGGAAGCTTCCGTCACCCCCGGTCCCTTGGCCGCTAAAACGGCCTTCGCCTCTTCCTTTTTTTCATCGCCCCGGCCGATGCTTTTCACCGCCGCCTGGATCGAAGCGGCGACGCCGTAATGTTCCTGAATGGCCGCGTCGATGTCGCCTTCGGTGGCGATGGCCACCTCGACGTCCATCCCCGACTGGATGACCACTTCGTCGATGGCGAATATATTCAGGGGATTGCTCATCGCCACGACCAGTTTCCCGTTTTTCATGGCGACCGGAATCAGCTTGTGCATTTTCGCGACGTTTTCCTTGACCCTTCTCACCGCCGCCGGATCGATCCGGACCTCCGTCAAATCCAGGTAAGGGATGTGCAACTGCCGGGAAAGGTTGCCGATCAATTGCTCCTCGGTGATGAACTGCAGTTGGATCAGCGCGCTACCCAGTTGCACGTTCCGGGACTTCTGGTATTCGAGCGCTTTTCGCAACTGGTCTTCGGAAATGATCCCGGCTTTGAGGAGAACGTCGCCCAGCTTGAGTTTTTCCCTGATGGCCATAACCCCTCGAAAAGGTTCGCGATAATTCGGGCAGGTGGATTTTCAAGGCGCTCCCGGAAACGTTAAAAACGAGCCGGGCGCCGTTTCCATTGTATTCGATCAAAGGTGTTTTTGGGAAAAAAAACTCGGCGGCCTATTTTTCCAAACTCAGGAATTTATTGCCGGGCAAACGGGGGATTTTCAAGAAACGGGGATCGATGCAACTCTTTTTAATATGGCAGGTTACGCGTCTTTTTCAGCTTTTGGCACACCTTTTGCTTTTTGCTCTTTAAAGGTAACGCGGCGAACTCAAACCCATCTTAAAAGAGGTAGTCGGACCATGATCCAACAAACTCAACTTTCCCCAGCATCTTCCCGGCAACCGGCGGGCCTGGAACCCGCCAGGAAAAACGACGCCGAGAAAGGTCATGCCGATTTCCGCGGTGTTTTGATGATGTTGACCCAGCAATCCTCTCTCCTTCAAGCAGGCGGAGGCTTGCCGGGCGCGCCAATGGAAAACGGCGCGTCCCATCTCAGGGACGTTTTGCAAAATATTTCGGAAAAAATCAAGTCCCTGCAAAACCGCGACATGACGAACAAAAAACCTGTCGATCGACACTCCATGGACAAACAAAAGAACGTGGAGTCGTCCGCCCGGCGGAATAGCCCGAAAACCGATACGGCGCCGCCGGATGAAAACCGGAAAAGCAAACCCGTTGCGTCGAAATCCGATTCGGACCAAAACTCCGTAAAGCCGGCCCCCGGCACGAATTCCTCCCCGGCGAGCGGTTCGACCGCTCCGGGGTCAACGGAAAATCCCCAATCCGCCGCCGTCGATCCGGAGGTCCAGCGGGAGATCGACAAGATATTGGAAGACCTGCATCTCGATCCCCAGACGAAGGCGATCATGAACCTTCTCCTGCTGGAAGCCGGTTCGGGCTCCAACGATTTGCTCGAGGCCTTGACCGGGGAGCAAAACCTCCTCGACCGCGATGCGGACGGGGCTTCTCCAAGCCAGCGGTTTTTATCCGCCCTGCGGGACAGCGAATCCGCGGTGAAGGACCTTCTGGCCAAGGCGGGGATGAGCGACGCGGACGCCAGGAACCTGATCGCCAAAATCGAAACCGGACAGGAAAACAAACCGCAAGTTCAGGACCTGCCGAAGGAATCCTCGCGCCTCCCCTCCGCGGACGCCGCCTTGCAGGTCAAGGACGTTTCCCCGCGGGACGGGAAAAACGCGTCTTCCCAAAACGGCGGCTCCAGCTCGCAGGACAAAACGGACTTGTCCGCCCAGTTCGGGCTCAAGCCGAAAAGCGGCGATGGCGGCCCGGACGTCAAATTCAAAATCACGGAGCAACAAGCCAATGCCGCGAGCCGGTTGGACAATATCGACCCCCAAGATCCGTCCGGGAAAACCATGGACCCGCTTGCCGGAGCGCAAAACGGCAAGGACGATCTCAAGATTCGGAATATCGCGATCGCCGCGTTGAACGGGCCGGACAATGCGAACGCGAAAGACGCCGGCGCCGTTAAAAATCCGTCGGCCGGCGAAACGCCCGGCGTCGGCGCGGCCAACGAGACATCCTCCAAATCCGCGGGCACGGCCGAAACCCGCTCGTTGCCGCAACAGGCGGCCGCGTCGCGAGGCATGGCCGAAAAACCGGTCGTCCAACAGATCATGGAGAGGTTTTCTCTCCGCGGGACCGGACAGCAGAACGAAATCCACATCAAGCTCGACCCGCCTTCGCTGGGAACGGTGCGGATGAACATCTCCACCGTGGGCGAGTCCGTGAAGACGACCCTCATCGCGGAAAACCATTCGGTAAAACAAATCATCGAGAACAACCTCAACCAATTGCGCGATTCCCTGGCGGACCAGGGATTGAAGGTCGATAGTTTCACCGTGCTCGTGGGCGGAAACCCCGGCAACAAGGGACAAAACGCTCAACAGGGGCAGGCCCCGTTCCCGGACGCCCATTTCCAGGAACCTTCCTACCGGCAGGAAGCGGAAACGGGTCCGCCGGCGCCCAGGGAGCGGACCTTCCTTAGGGATTCGCAGTCCATCAGCGTATTCGCGTGAGGTATTCGGGGTAATACCGGGAAAACGATTTAAACAACGATTTTGGAGATTCAGTCATGATAGCAGGCCTGGACCACGTTGCACAAAAGACGGACACATCCTCCCAAATAATCAACGGAAAGAAGTCGCTCGGAAAAGACGACTTCATGAAGTTGCTGGTGACGCAACTCTCGGCCCAGGACCCGCTTTCGCCCATGGAAAGCCAGGACTTCAGCGCCCAACTGGCGCAGTTCAGCAGTCTCGAACAGATGACTTCCGTGAACGACAACCTGAAAAAACTTCTGGATACCCAGACCGCCCAGGCGAACGCCTCGGCCGTCAACTACCTGGGGAAAAGCGTGGACGCCCCCGGGAACGGGTTCCAATATAAATCCGGTCAGATCCAAAGCTTGGGCTATTCGCTTGACAAGGACGCGGCGTCGGTGAAGGTCTCGATTTTCGACGCTACGGGAAACCATGTCGCCACGCTGGACGCGGGGAGCCAGAAGTCCGGCTCCAACACGGTTTCCTGGAACGGCAAAAACGACGCGGGCATCGGCGTCGCGGAAGGCGTTTACACCTTCCAGGTCGAGGCCGCGGACGGTTCGGACAACGCCGTCCAGGCGACCACCCTTTCGTCGGGCGTGGTCTCCGGAATCGCGTTCGATAACGGCGTCGCCAATGCCATCGTCAACGGGATCAAGATACCGGCGAACCTGATCTCGCGCGTAAACCAAATTCAATAGTCGATATAAGGAGAGGAAAGCCATGTCATTGATCAGCGCATTATTCTCGGGGGTGTCGGGACTCAGCGGCAACTCGCAGGCGTTGAACGTCATAGGCGACAACGTCGCCAACGTCAACACGGTGGGTTATAAAGGAAGCAAGGCCATTTTCGGGGACATTTTAAGCGTCGTTTTGAACAACGGGGCCAGCAACATGCAGATCGGCCGCGGTTCGAAACTGCAAAGCGTGGTTCAGTCCTTCGGCCAGGGATCGTTCGAGAGCACCAGCAACGCCACGGACCTCGCTCTGGACGGCTCGGGTTTCTTCATAACGAAGACCAGCGCCGGAGGGACTTTTTACACGCGGGCCGGACAGTTCAGACTGAACGACGCCGGCAAGCTGGTGAGCTCCAACGGGGACATCCTGCAGGGGTTCAAGATCACCAGCGGGACGTCCGCCACGACCTTGAGCGGCATCGACCTCGCCGGCGTCCAGTCGGCGCCGAAGGCGTCCACGGAATTCACCCTGGGGGCCAACCTCAACGGCGCGGCTTCCGCGGCCACCACGTTCTCCTCGCCGATCACCATTTTCAACTCCGTCGGCAGTCAGGTCGTCCTGAACATGAATTTCACGAAACAGTCCGGGAGCAACACCTGGAAGTTCGTGGCCACGCCCTCTGCCGGAACGGTGACCTCGGGCGCGTCGGGGACGTTGAGCTTCAACACCTCGGGCCAGTTGAGCGCCGTGAACGGCGGGGCTCTCGCGAACTTGTCCATCGGGATCAGCTACGCCTCGTCCACCCCGCCCGCCGCCGCGCAAACGCTGACGTGGAAGCTGGTGGACTCGGCGGGGGCCTCGAACGGGAAAATGACCGGTTTCGCGTCTCCGTCCAACAACAACGCCTTCGTGCAGGACGGTTTCGCCACGGGCACGTTGACGGGTTTGTCGGTGGACCAGCAAGGCATTATCAGCGGCCTGTTCGACAACGGCCAGACCCAGAAATTGTTTCAGGTGGGCCTGGCGGACTTCCTGGCGCCGACGGGATTGAGCCGGAAAGGCAACAACTTGTTCGCGGAATCGGCGCAGTCGGGCCAGCCCGTCATCGGGACCGCGAAGACCGGCGGGTTCGGCTCCGTGCTGGGGAGCACGCTGGAATTGTCCAACGTCGATCTCGCCGGCGAGTTCGTCATCATGATCCAGACGCAACAGGCCTTCCAGGCCAACGCCCGCGTCATCTCCTCCTCCAACCAGTTGCTGACGGAAACGGTCAACCTGGTGAGGTAATCGTACGGGCAAACCCGAGCTTTCAAGACAACCCGGGCTCCGGCCCGGGTTTTTTTATGGCGTTTTTTTGCCGGTGGCGGAGCGTTGGAGAGTCTGTTAAATTAATCGCAGGACCATGGACGAATCGCTTCGCGAAGTCAAATCGGCCACCATCCAGCGGTTCCAGGAGCTTTGGCGGCAGAACTTCCTGGCCAACCAGGACGCCATCCGGCGCAACCCGGGCGTGGCGGCGTTGAGACGGAAGCTCCGCGGCGTCCCTTGCTTTCTGGTCGGCGCCGGCCCGTCGCTGGACAAAAATATCGCCTGCCTCCGGCAGGCGGCGGGGAAGGCGGCGTTTTTCGCCAGCGACGCGGCTTTCAAACCCCTCCTGGAGCATGGCGTCGAACCTTCGTTCGCGGTGTGTCTGGACCCCCAGGACGATATCGCCAAGTTCCTGGCCGGCGCGTCCCATCGCGGGACCGTTCTGGTGGCGCCGTCCATCGTCCACCCCCGCATCCTCGATCTCTGGGAAGGAAGCGTGGCGTTCTACCACAAACACGCCCCCGATATCCCGGTCCTTGTCGAGATACAGCGGGCCGTCCCGCACATCGGAAACCTGACCCCCGGCGGCACGGTGTTGTCGATAGCCTACGACCTGGCGTTTCAGATGGGGTGCAACCCGATCCTGTTCGTCGGACAGGACCTGTCTTACTCCCGGACCAAAAACTACAGCCAGGCCAGCGAAGGCGCCGAAAAAACGCTGGAACGGACTTTCGCGGACCAGAAAGAAAATATCGTATTTGAAAAAGACATTTACGGGTTTGGCAAGCCCACCCACAAGGCCATGTCGGTGTCCAAGCAGTGGTTCGCCTGGGCGTTCGCCAATTGGAGGAGAGACGACCCCGCGGAGATCGTCAACTGTAGCGAGGCGGGAATCCTTTCGGAAGGCTGTTCGCTGATGACCCTGAACGAGGCCATTTACAAAAACTGTTCCAAGCCCGTCAACGTGTCATGGACGATCAAGAAGGCGCTGAAATGACCGCTAAGAGCGTCTAACAAAATGAAGTATTCCATAACTTCCTCCCCCTTGAAGGGGGAGGTCAGGCGGGGGTGAAAAGCTGGGCTAACGCCCGGAGGCAACGCGGCGATGACGCTGACGCGATCGCCGAAATGCGAATCCCCCCGGCCCCCTTTGCAAGGGGGAGCTACATCCCGCCTCGGCGTTAGCCTGAAGCGACGCCGGGTCCAGCGTTCATGCTGGCCACCCTCCCCCAGCCCCCTCC
>JACRGP010000167.1 GCA_016217765.1 Nitrospinota bacterium
GGGGAGGGGGCTGGGGGAGGGTGACCAGCGTGAACGCTGGATCCGGCTTAGGCTGACGCCGAGGGCGGCCGGCGTGACGCCGGATTCATTACCGCCCCGGCGCAAGCGCGGGGCGGCATTGCCCACCGGGGGCGTCCCCGGGGTCATCGCCGCGTCGCCTCCGGGCGGTCGCCCGGCGCCCCCACCCGACCTCCCCCTCAAGGGGGAGGATATTAATGAGAGTCTCGTTTTGTTAGACGCTCTAAGGACCCAGGGTACAGGTT
This sequence comes from Nitrospinota bacterium, assembly GCA_016217765.1. GTDB lineage: Bacteria > Nitrospinota > Nitrospinia > Nitrospinales > JACRGP01 > JACRGP01. Next base: position 264 of record JACRGP010000167.1, read on the forward strand.
ATGGCATTTCCAAAATATCGAACAGGCGGGGGCCGGTCTGGAACTCATCGTAAATCAAGGTAATTGGCTTTTTGGAATCCCGGAGATTTGAATTCCTTCTCGTTGAGCAAGCGGCTGGGCAGTCCCTGCCTGCCCAACTCCTCCTCGAAACTTTTGTAGTCGTCATACATGCCGAACTCCGCCACGCTCGCGATGCCTTCGGCGGATTCAAATGCCAGCAGGTACCTGAAGGTCTTTTTCATAAATAGGCTCCCTTAAAGTAGCAGGTCGGCGCGAGACAAAATCACATGTCCCGTATGAACTTCGAGGCGTAGGACCGTATGTCCTTGCCGTTCAGGACGTGGAACAGCCGTACTCTTTCGATGGTTTGATTGGAAAAACGTTTCAACGGAATGTGGATGATCCGTTTTTTATACAGGCGCGCCAGTTTCCGCCAGGACAGGATGGGCAGGCCCGGCGATACCACGGTCACGTGCCGTTCCCGGGAGTGGAAGAACGCCGCTTCCAACAGCTTTTCCTCTAATGTTTCGGAATGGCGCAGACGGGGGTCCTCCCAGATGTTGGGTATCGGGCGCGGCGGGAAAATCATCATGCATCCGCCGTAGGTCGCCTGGCCGATGCCGGGGCCGACCATGTTGGCCATGTAATCGGTGGCGAAGAAGCACAGCGTGGACTCTTCCGCGTGTTCCGCGTACCAGGTTTGTCTCCAGGGATAGTCTCGCGGACCCGGTTCCATCTCGAACAAAAACACGACGATCTCCACCGTGCCGCGCGACGGGGGAATTTCCTTGACGTAGATGTCGCCCGTGTGCCAGTTGCGGAGCGTCTCGCGCATGTCGATCCCGTCCTTCACGGACGCGGCAAACTTCTCGCTCCGCGCCAGGTCGTTACTCAACAACAATCTGGATTGCTCGCGCGCGTGGGTGTGGAAGCTTTCGATCCGGTCGTCTTCCGGCGGCCAGGAGCATTGTCCGAAAGGGTTCCACCGGTATTTCCATTGCGCCTGCCGCCAGGACGGGGGTTCCATTTTCAGGTTGAGGTTGCGCCACTCGTACCGCGTTTCGGAAAGCCGGTTTTTCATTTCCGCGACGTTGTCTTCCTCGAAGACCGCCTGCTCGATCCCCAGGGAGACGGCGGGCGAGGCGAGTTCATCCGCCTGGTAGGGATAATCCCGCGCCGCCTCGATCAGGGCGATGGCGAAGGCGTCCCCGCCGGTCTGTTTGGCGGCCATGGCCAGCGTGTAGAGGTCGGGGGCCAGACGGCTCTCCATCAACGTCAGGTTGCGGACGTATTGCAGATAGATCTGGAACGTTTGCGAAGTCAGGTTGTGGTAGCGCGCCTTGCGCTTGGAAAGGAAAATCTCCCGCGCCCTCAGCAGGATTTCCTTGACCCCGTCGATCGACAGGTCGCGGTCGGACCGCAGTTCCGCCCGGTTTCTCTCGTACAAATAGGTGACATAGGGGAACTCGCTCAAGGCGAAGAAGAGCGTGTGCTTGTCCACGTCGTAAAGACTGGGATAACCGGCGCGCGGTTCCGGCGGCGAAAACTCCAGGCGCTCGTCGTAGGCCTCCTTGATCCAGGGCCAGTCGAGGACCGAACAGATGAAGACGATCCGCGAATACTCCAGCTCCAGCGCGTGAAGCCGGTGCGCCATCCAGCGGACGCGCATGTCCTGCTGGGAGCCCGGTTGGGGGCGCGGGATGCCGGGGAGCAGGCTGGCGCAGAACTTCTCCAGGGACAGCGTCCTGAGGGCGAACGTGTCCGGGAAAAACGCGCGCAGGGTTTGGAATTCGGCGACGGTCCGGTCGATGAAATGGCGCGGTATCCCTTCCTGCATGGCGATGCGCAGGCCCATGATGACGGGCTGGCAAGGGTCGATGGGGACGTAGCAGTATTTCCCGTCCGACTCCTCGAGGCAACTCAGCGCGATGCGGGGGAGCTTCTCGATCCCCTCCTCGACGGTCGCCTGGAATTCGGGCGGCAGGCAGACGGCGAGGCAGTCGCAGGCGGACGCCAGGATTTTTCCGCGCACCGCCTGGCTGAAGTTGCCGCTCCCGTGCACCGCGGGGAGAAACTGGATTCTATCGCTGAGGGCGAAAATGTCCTTCATGGCCTGCCGGACAATGGGGGTTCTGGTAAATCAACGCTCCGCGTCGGGATGCAGAGGGCTGTCCTCGTCGAAGAAAAAGTCGCTCAAACCGAGGGGGATTTTCTCTTGTCCCAGGGCCCGGCGCTTCTTTTCGGCCAGGCTGTCCAGGTCCAACGCTTCGTCGCCCAGGACCCTGGCGATGGCCTCCCGCCAGATTTTGTCCTTGGAGAGCGGGTGGCCGGAGTTCTGGCTCAACCGTTTCAGGGCGTATTGGAGGATGTGGATGCCGTCGCGCGGCGAATAGTCCAGGTCGAGCTGATGCGCCCGTTGCAGGAACTCCACCGTCAGCTTGAGCAGGCCGTCCTCGGCGAACGGCAGGTGATACTTCAGGATGGCCAGTTCGTCCTTGAACGTAGGCAGGGACAACTGCAAGGTCGGTTGCAGGCGGGACAGGATGTAGTCGGGGATCTCGAAAGTCGATTCGTCGTTGTTCATTGTCACGCACGCGCGGAAATCGGGGTGCGCCGGGATCTTGATGCCGGCGATGATCGATTCGACGTATCTGCGGTGGTCCAGCAGGGGCGCGAGCGAGGCCCAGCTTTTCTCGTTCATGCGGTTGCCTTCGTCCAGGATGCACGCTCCGCCGGTAATCATGGCCGTCACCAGCGGCGAGGCGTGGTAGGAAATCCTGCCCGACTCCGCCAGCGCCGGCGTGATCAGCAGGTCCTCCGGGCGCGTGTCGCTGGTGCATTGGTAGATGTATAACGGCTGTTTGCGCTTGCGGGTGGCGACCATGCCCAGCGTGGTCTTGCCGATGCCCGGCATGCCCACGATCCTGGGGGCCAGCGGCAGGTCGGCCTTGTCCACCACCAGCCAGCAGGCCAGCAGTTGATGCAGGATTTCCTCCTGCCCGATCCATTCCGGGTCGGAGGCGTCCGGGTGGCTCAGCGTGAGCGTCACCCCGTCGATCGTTGCGGTCCGTTTGACCGTCTCGTTGTTCTTCAAAGCGTTACTCCAATAAAATAAATGGGCAAAAGAAAGAGAGGAAAAGATGTCAAGAGCCGTCAAGCCCATGCTTGTGGCGGACACCATCCTCGCCGACCATCGGCGGCGATGGCCTTCATTGCCTTGGCGCCGTTGCCTCCTCGTTTTGGATGGTGATGATGGGATAGGGATTCCTGGGCGGAATCGGTAGTCCCTTCTCTTTCAGTAAGGCGACGTGTTCTCTTATGCCCCATTTGGCTTTATACAGGCAGTCCTCAATGGAGTGCCCGACTCCCGTAAAACCTTCCAGTTCCGCGGAGTAAAACCCGAAATAATCCGGTTCCTCTGTTGCCTCGATCACCAGCGAATAATCCAGTTCGATCATTTTTTCTCCTCCAGCTTGATACCCGACGCTTTCAGAATGGCATGGCACGTCCCCTTAGGGATTTCTTTCGAACCATGGTAATCCAAACGGAGCAATCTGTCATGCCCTTCCTTTCCGTAATAACGTATGGCGCCCTTTTCCTTGATCAATTGGAAGCCGTGTTTTTCCAATAATCTGACCAGTTCGTTAAAAGTCACGCAAATTGTGAGGGAGAAAATTGCGTTTCAAGTTGTTTCACTTCACCCGCTTTTACCGTCAGAGAGTTTTTCCTGGCCAGAGGGGCCTGGCGTTTTCTCCAAGGAATATTTGATTTTAGGATACGTTTGTATGCGGGCGGTGTCAAGCAGGGCAGGGGGCAAAGCGGCTCTACGCGAATCGACGCTTTTCACCACGACGAGTCCCACAACTGCCGGGCGGTGCGCGTCTTGAATATTTCGCCGATTTTGCCGGTGAACTCCCGGGCGGCGAAGGATTTGGTGTACTGGTCCGCGGGATGCCGGAAGGGGTTCCAGGACAGGACCAGCCGCTCGATGAACATTTCGTTCAACGGCACGGCGGCGATTTTGCGGACGATTCCCGTCGTGGAGTCGACGAGGATGGCCGTCATTTCGTACTCGTCCTTCGCGTAGAGGGCCTCGGCGAAGCCGGGAGCTTCCCGTTCCTGGTCGGCGGGGTTGCACGGGGCCTCCACGATCCAGTTTTCACTACCCACCGCGAAGATGGGGATCGCGGGGAATTCCGATTCCGTCGCCAGTTTCGCCCGCCATTTGCCGCCCCAAGCCTTGATTTGCTCGTCGGTGGGGCCGGGAAACGCCCCGATCAACAGCATGTCCCCGTTTGCGGAAAACGACAGGCCGCCGCCGTATCCCTGGATCTTTACCGGGCAGGGTTTGCCCTCCTCGAAACCGATCGTCTGGTTCATTTCCCTCGCTCTCGATTATGGATTTATCGCGTTGAAATCATCATGAGATATGGTTTAGTGTAGGATATTTTAAACCATTTTAACGGCTATTTTTTAATAATCGACTCGATTTCCGGGGAATCATGAAAACCACTCTGATCGGTCACGCCTGTCTTTTGATCCAATCCAAAAACTGCGTTTTGCTGACCGATCCGGTCTTTTTCGACCCGCATTGGGAGGAGATCAACGTCCTCTGTCCCGCCGTCGACCTGGAGCTGGACAAGGTCCCCGAGTTCGACGTGTTGTATCTTTCGCACCGCCACCAGGACCATTTCGACGTCCGCACGCTCGCTTACCTCCCGAAGGACAGGATGGTCATCGCCCCCGGCGACAAGGTCCTCCTCGACGTTCTGAAAGAGTTGGGATACCGCAATGTCCGGGTCTCGGAGGATTTCGAGCCGATCAAGATCAAGGACCTGACCCTCACGCCGACGCCCTCGATAACCCAGGACCCGTATCCGGAACACGGCTTGCTGATCCACGACGGGGAGGTGGCCGTCTGGAACCAGGTGGACACCATCGTGACGCCCAAGATTGTCCAGTACATCCAGGAATTGTACGGGCGGTTGGACTTCGCGCATGTGCGGTTCCAGCCGCTCATCGAGGGAAACTTCACGTTCCACAAGGCGCTGGAATTGCCGTTCCAGGAGTATGCCTCGTTTTTAAAAGTCGTCAAGGCCCTCGGCCCCAGGTTCGCCGTGCCCGGGGCGGCGGGGTTCCGGTATGTCGACGAGTTCGGTTTCCTCAACCGCTATTCCTTCCCCACCGCGCCGACGCAGTTTATCATGGACCTGGCGGAGTTTTGCCCCGCGGTGAAAACCAGTTTGTTCAATCCGGGAGACGTCGCGGAAATCTCCCGCGAGGGGGTGAAAATTCTCCCGCAAAACTCGGACTTCGTCCGCGTCAGGGAAGATAACGGCCATCTGGCCGAGTTCAAGCCCGTCTCGGAGGTTTATCCCATACGCACGCGGACCGTCGAGCGCAACCGGCAGGAAGAGGAGAGGACGGCCGTGACGCGGTTTATCGAGGAGGAGCTTTTGCCCCGCCTCAAACGAACGAAGATGTTCGAAGTGTGGACCCATTGGCGGGTGGTTTACCAACTTGAGGTCTTCGGGCAGGACGGGTCCGACATCTGGAGCGTGGATTTCGGCAACGAAGCCCGGCTTGAAAAAGGGCGGATCGGCAAAATCAATTTGTACGAAGGCATCGCCTGTTCGGAGTTGTACCGGCTGATCAAGAACGAAACCAATTGGGATTTTGTCGGCGCTTCCGCGCAATACCGCACCTTCCACAACGTGTACCGCGTCGCGGACGGGGACATCGAGTTTTATCCGCAGGCGAACAAATTCCCGCAACCCCTGATGGAGACGTTTCCCCAGGACGACGCGATGGACCGGGAGAAGTACCTGAAAGATGTGCGGCGCTGGAAGAAATAGAACGCAAGAAAAACGCCGGTATGCGGCGGTTCAAACCCCATGAAAATAAGGTGGCGAATTTTCGGCTTTCCTGATAAATTCAATGCCGGGCCCAGGGAGATTTTGAACTTGTTTGATCGAATTACATTTGATCCGAAAATCATGGGAGGCCGCGCGTGTATTCGCGGGATGCGCATACCCGTCTCCATAATCGTGGGACAAATCGCTCAGGGCGCCACCGTTGAAGAGGTTTTGGGCGATTATCCCGATTTGGAGGTCGGCGACGTCCAGCAGGCCTTGGAGTACGCCGCATGGCTGACCCAGGAAGACGTTCGGTCTTCATAGGAAGACGGGATGCGATTTCTTGCGGATATGGGGGTTGCGCAAAGGGTCGTCGAATGGCTATGTTCCGAGGGTCATGATGCCGTCCATCTCCGCGAGGAGGGGTTGCAACGGTTGCCCAACGGCGCGATATTTGAGAAAGCGGCGCGCGAAGAGCGCATACGGCGAAATCAGCTCTTTTCGTTATGATATAGCTATTGACAGGGATTTTTTTAACGGGTAAACTTCCGCGGTTCCATCCCAACAAGAAAAATCAAGCAATTACCGCCGTGACCAGCGGTATTCCTTCCGATATTTCACGAAAAATGGCGGTGTAGCTCAGCTGGTTAGAGCAAACGGCTCATATCCGTTGTGTCCGGGGTTCAAGTCCCTGCACCGCCACCAACTCCCTCCCTCCGCATACCTCGGTATTTGTTAGAAGCGATTTCATAAGTTGTTTTTTTATGGAGCGCTAAGCCTCCCGGCTTTGTGGCAACGCGGGGACGCGTTGTACTCCAAAAGGTTATTTATGCTTATGAAACCGCATCTAGTAGTTCTTGGCGGGTTGCGGAAAAAGTCCCTTTTTGCCCAAAAATCGTCATGCCCGCGCCAGCGGGCATCCAGAAAGCCCTTGAAAATACTGGATTCCCGTTGCCACGGGAATGACGGCAAAAGACCATGGAAAAGCTTTTCAGCCCTCGCTAGAAATTGCTTGACAAGTCATGAAAAGATTATGATAATTATTCTCAACAATAAACCGCGTTGACACGCTCGTCTTTTTTGGCGTTCTAGATGATCCCGAAAGTTGATTTACAGCAGGCAGATGAAATCATCTGCAAGTGTTTGCAAATCCCCGAAAGCGTTATCCGCAATTGCATCGAGGAAAACGGTCTGACCGAGATCGAGCAGGTCACGCGGGCCTGCCAGGCCGGGGGCGGTTGCCATACCTGCCATATGTTGATCCAGTTGTTCATCGACCAGAACCGGGACCGGAACCGGCCCGCGGAAGAGCAGGCGCCCGCCCATTCTCCCAAGGTCCTGAAAAAAGGAATTTTTGCCCGTTTCTTCTCGAGAAACGGATCGAAAACGCCCTCCGTCTAGTCTGGCGCTTGGTTGCATAAGCTCGCGCGACATAGGTCATGCTTCGACAGGGCCTGTCCTGAGTTCACCGAAGGACTCAGCATGACAGCCTTTGTGTCGCCCTGAGCCCGTCGAAGGGCGGCATTTTCGTAACGCTTGTTTTTGCAACCAAGTACAAGCCAGTCAAGTAAATCTCCGCTCCAGTATTTCGCGTGAACGGTCTTCCTCCTCATCGGCGAGCCCATCCTTTGGTTTCCGGTCAAAGTCCGATCGGGCGCCCGAGCGCGATTTAATCCTTGCATAGGGGCGGAGTTTTAACTAAGTTATTTTCATCGCATATCGTCCGCGGCGTATAAAGGGCAGGACGAGCCTGAAGGTCAATCAAACGCGGCAATCGCCCATTGATAGGAGGACAGGATTTTGATGAAAGCGGAAGATTGTGTTTTGTTCAGCGGCGGCATGAAGGGGACCGAGGCGGAGTTCGGCGCGAACGCCGAGAAGTTCGGCGTGGAGGAGGTCAATTTTACCTTCGAGGGACATCAAATGGACCGGCAACGCGGAGTCCGGTTCCTGACCCACGAGGAACTTCAGCACGGAGACTTCAGTCTCGCCTACGTGTCCAAACTGATGAACCGGAAATTCAGCGCCGCCCCGTTGTTCCGCAGGGTATTGCAAAGCATCTGGCACATCGTCAACAACTCGCAGGAAGTGTTCGTGGTGGGGAAGATCCTGGAAGACAACACCGTCAAGGGCGGCACCGGGTGGGGCGCGGAATTCGCCAAGATTTGCAACAAGACCTTGTACGTTTTCGACCAGGAGCGGGGAGACTGGTTTCGCTGGCAGACCGACCACTGGAAAAAAGAGCAGGCCAAAATCAGACACAAACACTTTGCCGGAACGGGCGCCCGGTTTTTGGAGCCGCGGGGGAAGAAAGCCATCCGCGAATTGTTCGAAAGGTCGTTTAAAAAATAGGATCGGACCGGGAACAGATGAAAATCGCGTATTTCGATTGTTCTTCCGGGATCAGCGGCGACATGGTCCTCGGCGCGCTGGTCGACGCGGGAGTGGATTTCGAGGAAATCAAAAAGGGCCTGAAAAAACTGGGCCTGAAAGGTTACGAGGTCCGCTCGCGCGCCGTCAAACGCGGGCTCATCCGCGGGACCAAGGTGGAGGTGGCGACGGAGCCCCGCTCCCTCGGCGGGCATCGTCATGCGCGAAGTTTTTCCGGCATCAAAAAACTCATCGAAAGCTCCCGCCTACCCCCGGCGGTCAAGGAAAAGTCCGTCGCGGTGTTCCAGAGGATCGCCAGGGCCGAGGCGCATGTCCACCGGACGAGCGTGGAGAAAATCCACTTTCACGAGGTGGGGGCCGTCGATTCCATCGTCGATATTGTCGGCGGCATATTGGCCGTCGAACTGCTGGAAGTCGATAAAATTTTCTCCTCTCCGTTGAATACCGGCGAGGGGACGGCGCTTTGCGAACACGGCATTTTGCCCGTCCCGGCGCCGGCGACGCTGAAACTGCTGGAGGGAATCCCCTGTTACTCCAGCGGCGTCAAAAAAGAACTGACCACGCCGACCGGAGCGGCCATGATCGGTTTTCTCGCCGAGGACTTCGTTTCCCTGCCGCCGATGCGGATCGTCCGCGCCGGTTACGGCGCCGGGGACCACACGATCGACCGGTCCCCGAACTTCTTGCGCGTCATTATTGGAGAAGGCTCCGCGACAGGGAAGGGGGACCGCATGTCCGTCGTGGAAACCAACATCGACGACATGAACCCGGAGTTTTACGACCACGTCATGGAATCGCTGTTCGCCGCCGGGGCCGTGGACGTGTTTTGTTCGCAGGTCCTGATGAAGAAAAACCGGCCCGCCGTCAAGCTCACCGCCCTCTGCCCCCCAAGCCTAACGGACAAGGTCGCGAAAATCCTGCTCAGCGAGACCTCCACGTTCGGCGTGCGGTATCACGAAGTGGACCGCGTCGTCCTCGACCGGGAATTCCAGACCGTGAAAACCCCTTACGGCCCCGTGCGGGTCAAGGTCGGCAGGCTCGGCGGCGAAGTCCTCCACCTGGCGCCCGAATACGACGAGTGCAAGAAGATCGCCCAGGCCCAAAAGATACCGGTCAAGAAGGTGTACGAGGCGGCCGCGCGATGCGCGGAAGACCAATTGAAATAGCGCCGCGCCCCGGCCGTTTCAAACCGCAAAACCGGAGGTTTTATGCCTCAACCGCAACCTGTTTTCTTTGCGGATCGGTGGACACGGGGCTGGATGATTTCGAGGTTTTGGATGTTTATGGGGAGGCGAACGGGGAATTATCCCTGTTTCAGGCAAGGATTAATAAATTTTTAAGGGTTTAATAAGTTCTCAGGGTTAAATTCCCCGTAGCTTGCTACGAAACCGGTTAAAAATTTTACGACGGATACCCCTTCAGCTTGCTACGGGGTAGTTCATCCGAGCTTGCCCGGTATCATTTTCGGGCCGATATTGTCATTATTAACGGTCTCAAAATAAAGCGGACATAATTAGGCCGTCATTGCGAGTCGGCGGAACCGACGAAGCAATCCATATGGAGTGCAACGCGTCCCCGCGTTGCGCGCAAAGCCGGGAGGCTTTGCACTCCAGAAATCTGGATCGCCGCGCCGCCTTGCGGCGGCTCGCGATGACGGTCGGTCCCGCGATTCGAGCGCAAACTGGCATCCCGCGTTTTCACTCGGCGCTCGCGCAATATCCGGGTTCATGTTCAGATTATTTTGAGACCATTAATAAAAAGAAAAGGGTCCAGGAACTTTTCCATAAAATACTGGAGTCCATCGATTCGGAAGTTATAAACGAATATTGGCGGGAAATCATCGAAAGCGGGAAAGATCGATAACGTATCGTGTTTTTCTCGCATTTGACGGGATAGGGCGTTTTCCGTGGACAAACGCCCCCGCGCGGGATACACTTTTCGTTGAACCCATAGCGATTACGCCATATGCCTGACATCGCCAATCTGGAACAGGATGTTAACCAAATCAAAGTCGATATTTCCGCCATCAAGACCGAACTGAAACACATGGCAACCAAGGCGGATGTTTCGCAGTTGGAGGCGAAAATGGAACACGCCATGCGTACCCTCATCATGTGGATGGTCGGCTCGATCATCGCCGTCTCTGGAATCGTCTTCACCCTTGCCCGTTACATCAAGTAACGGTTCCTCTTCTCTCTCCCGATGGCTTTCCGCGGATATCCCCACAAGATACGCTCCAGAGGAGCGTTGATCGCGAGAGAACCGATGGTAACTCAAAGTCTCATATTGAGATGGTTGGGAAAACGGTAAGCCAACTCGTCGAAGGGCGCGATAGAAGGGGTGGGAGGCGGCCTTTACAGGCCGTGTCTCTGCATGTATTCGTCGAGGTGTTTCTGGTACAGGACGTCCCATTCCTGCGTGCCCTCGCGGATCAGGCGGGAATAGGATTCCAGGGTTTTGCGGACGGCCATGTCCGCGTCGTCCTCGATCGTCAACTCCTCGGTCATGACGCGGGCGATCGTCAGCCGGATCTCGTTGAGGTCCGTCTTGTAGTCGATTTCTTCCCGCTTTTTGAAATCCTTGACGATCAAACTGCTGATGTGATTGATTTTTTCCCTGCTGATTTTCATCGATACCGCCGCTTTCTTTCCGCCGTTAGAGCGTTAGAGGATGATCCCGCGTTCCCGCACCAGCCGCGATTTGACCATCTGAAACGCCCGGCCGTAATCCATCATGTCCCGCTCGTAGGATTTGGTCCTGGACTCGAGAAGCATTTTGACCTCTTCGTTGAGCCGGTCCTCGACCATCAGGTCGTCGGTGATGATGTGGTTGACGATGTTCTCCAGTTTTTCCGGAGCCTCGTCCCATACGATCATTTCGCCGTCGACGAGGGCCTTGACTATTTTGCGGGATATCCTTTCGACCAATTCTTTTTTTATTCTCATTTCTTCAAAAACCGGAAAGCCCTGACGCTTATGAACGACTGGTTGATATTGGGTTTAAATTAAAATGGAAAGCGGGCGACGGGGATCGAACCCGCGACATTCAGCTTGGGAAGCTGACACTCTACCATCTGAGCTACACCCGCGCGCTATTTTTTGCTAACGTGATGGGATTGCCTTAACCGTTGTTTTTTCCCCCCAGGATCAGGAAAATATTGTCCCCGGTGATCTGAATATCCAGAATTTCGTTTCCCTGCCGGTTGATCTCATGGATGGCCTCGTTGACCATCTTTTCTATGGCATTGGCGTTTTCCTCAAGGATATTGATGACTTTGACGCCAAGGACTTTTTTTCCTATCAAACTCATTAAGTACCGCGAAATTAGCGAGGAAACGGCTGTGTCATTCTCGAAATCGAGACCCGCGGGAACGCGTTTTTTGAAATTTGAGGATAATTATCCAATATTTGGCGCCGGTAAGCAAATAATTATTATATTTCACGTTTTTCCCGCCATGGGCGCGGGAGAAAACGGCTTCCGGGGCAAGGAACGGCGCCCGGTCTTTCCCGATTTGGTATTGTAATTGAAATTCGAATTGGGTTAAGATGAAACACAGTCGTCAGTAAATATTACAAACCAATCTCTTAACCTAACCGGGGCGTTTGGGCATTTGCCAGGCAAGTAAACCCGCCCCGTTTTTATTTGGCGCCGGCTTCCCGTGTTCAAGTCCGTTAAAAGCGTGAAGTTCACCGAAAAGGTTTCGCTCACCGACCACCTGGTGGAGATGCGCGACCGGTTCGTCATCGTGTCCGGCACGATCGGTTTTTTCTTCGCCCTGTGCTGGTATTTCATCGACTTCCTTTTGTTGTGGCTGGAAGACCCGCTCCCCGAACGGTTCAAGCACCTGACCTTCATTTCCCCCGCCGAACCGTTTTTCACCACCATGCACGTGGCGTTGATGGGGTCCCTGTTCATCTCCATGCCGGTGATCCTTTACCACGCCTGGGAGTTCATCGCTCCCGGCCTCAAGGTGAAGGAAAAAAAGATCACCCTCCTGTTCGTGCTTTTCGGGACGGCCTTTTTTCTGATCGGCGGGGCGTTCTGTTATTTCCTGATCCTGCCCCTCGGCCTGAACTTCCTTCTGCTGTTCGGCACGAACTATTGGAAGATGGAGGTCACGATCGGCCTCTACCTGGACTTTGTCGTCAAGCTGATCCTGGCTTTTGCCTTCGCGTTCCAGACGCCGCTCATCATGGTCCTGCTGACCAAGTTCGGCGTGATCAACACGGTCAAAATGAGGCTGTACCGCAAGTGGGCATTCCTGGGCGCGTTCATAGTGGCGGCCGTCCTGACGCCGCCGGACGTGGTCACGCAGACCTCGCTGGCGCTCCCCCTGTACGGGCTTTATGAGTTCGGCGTGGTCGCCTCCATGCTGGTCGAGGACCCGAAAAGGCGGGCGGAGGTCATCCAAGAGATCATGGCGGAGCGCGAGGCGCGAAAGGCCAAAAAAGCCGCGGCCGACGCCGCCGCCGAAGCGGCCGCCAAGAAGTTCAAGCAAGCCCCCAAAAAAGACCCCGGCAAGGAAACCAAGAAGTCCGCCTGATGGATCCCCATTGTTCCTGGCGCGAGCCAGAGGGACAGGGGGATTTGTAATTCACGGATGGACACAGATGAATGCGGATGGAATGGAAAGCCATTTTATCCGTGTTAGCCGGCGTGCATCCGCGATTCCCTTTTGCCCTCCCCATTTTTCACGGCAAGAAACCAGCAGGCGTCCCGCCGTTTGACACCCGATACGTTACTGGTTACAATAGGCAATGATAGAGAGTTTCCGTCACAAGGGACTGAGAAAGTTTTATGAAGAAGGGGAAACGCGGTTTCTTCCGGCGGAGCAACTGGACAAGATCAAACGGATACTCTCGTATCTCGACGCCGCTCAAAGGCCGGAAGCCATGAATCTGCCGGGGTTCCGTTTCCATCCAATGACGGGGGACCACAAGGGCTTTTACTCGGTAACCGTTACGGGAAACTGGAGAATTATTTTCAGGTTTCAAGACGGCAACGCGTTAGATGTGGAATATCTGGACTACCATTAGGCGAAAGAAAACATGATGCGCAATCCTTCCCATCCGGGCGAGCTGGTCAAGCATGATTGTCTTGAAGCTTTAAACCTCACGGTGACGGCCGCCGCCGCCGCTCTGGGCGTCAGCCGCAAAGCTTTATCCGAGATCATTAACTGCAAATCCGGCGTCTCCCCGGAAATGGCGATCCGTTTTGAAAAAGCCGGATGGGGGACGGCGGATACATGGTTGCGGATGCAAATGAACCATGATTTATGGCAGGCGCGAAAAAAATCAAGGAGCTTGAAAGTGAAAAAGCTCCATTGCGCCCAAATCTAACAATATGTTACTTCATGTTACTTCAGGCCAAAAAAGCTACGGCGGCCGCCCGGAAGTTCAAGCAAGCCCCCAAAAAAGACCCCGGCAAGGAAACCAAGAAGTCCGCCTGATCCATTCCTGTTGATTTCTGTATAAGTAACGCCCTGCTCTGTCATCCCTGCGCACGCGGGGATCCAGAGCCCTGTTCCGATACCGTCCGCTGGATGCCGGCTGTCGCCGGAATGACCGCGAGGGAGGGTCCCTAGCCCGGATATTACGTGAGTAAAATTAATAAGGAGAGCCTTCGGCTCTTTTAGAGACCCCTCATCCTGGCCTTCTCCCGCAAGGGGAGAAGGTACATTTTATTTCCCTCTCCCTTGACGGGAGAGGGCGGGGTGAGGGTGAATCTGGGCTCCCATCCCCGCAACACCGTGAAACTCTTGCAGTATCCGGGCTAGGCGCGATTAGCGGGATCTTTCCTCCAGATATTCTTTTAGGGCTACGGCGTTGTTGAATCTTTCGTCTTTCGCCGCGTAAAGCAGGGTGACGGCGTTCCCGCGAGCTTTTTCGAGGATTGCGGCGGTCAGGTCCTGTTTGTCTGCCAGTTCCCGGTAATACCGGACTTTGAATTCCTGCCACTTCTCCGGGTCGCGCGCGAACCATTTCCGGAGAGAGTCGCTGGGCGCGATGTCCTTCAGCCACAAGTCCACCCTGGCCTGTTCCTTGCTCAATCCCCTGGGCCACAGCCGGTCCACGAGGATTCTGAAACCGTCGTCCTTCGCGGGTTGGTCGTAAATTCGCTTGATCGACGTCGGCATCGGACGGCCCTCCATTACAACAAAAACCCCAGCAAGGTCGCCAGGCGGGGATAGACGTTTTCCAGCGGTGTATTCGATCGCTTCTTAGGGTATAATAAAGCCATGATCAAGCTCACTTTGAAAAATACCGATTTGGAGCGCAGACTTCGGGAAGAGTCGGAGGCTTCCGGACAAGATCCGGAAACGCTAGCTCAGGAAATTTTGAGCCGGGGTCTCTCCATGCAGAAATTCAGGCGTATTCGGGAAAAGATGGCGCCTCAGGCCCAAAAAGCGGGTTTTGCCGACGAAGATACCATCCTACGCGCCATCTCGTGAGGGTCTTTTTCGATACCAATGTTCTCGTAAGCGCCTTCACCGCCTCCCAAGGAACCTGCTTCAAGGTTTTTGAAATAACCCACCTTTCTCACACCGTTGTAATCGGCGAATTTGTTCTTGCGGAACTCGAAAGGATTCTCATTAAGAAGTCCCGCATCGCGGCAGAGGACATAAAAGAGCTTTTGGAAGAACTACGCCGGAAAGAGGTCGTCCCTATCCCCCAAAATCCATCTGTCATCCCCGTCTGCGACCCTGATGACGCTTATGTTCTGGCCTCCGCGTTGGAAGCCCGCGCGGACATTCTCGTCACGGGCGACAAAGATCTTCTGGAAATTGGCGATAAAGCGGGAATCAAAATCGTAGATCCGCGAACATTTCTGGAAATGCTGGAACGTGAAAAATAAACTTTGGACCATCCATGATTTCATATTTCAGCGACGGTAATGCCTGTCGGCCGCTGTTACGCGGATTTGTTCGTCCTCCCAATTTCCTACAACAAAAACCCCAGCAAGGTCGCCAGGCGGGGATAGACGTTTTCCAGCAGGAGTCCCGCCGTTTGACAGCCGGCGTGGAGCAGGAGGGGCGCGACGAGCGTCCCCGTTTTGTAGAACAGGCCCGCGGAGCCGAAACCCAGCAGGAACAGGCCGAGGCTCAGCTTGAAATGCGCCAGGGCGAAAACGGCGGCGCAGGTATAGATCGCCAGAACGGGCTTGAATTTTTCGAGGAGCGGACGCAGGATGAATCCCGAGAAAAACGTCTGCTCCAATAGCGGCGCGACGGTCAAGGCCGCGGCGATTTCCAGCGCCGGTCTGGATTCCATCCCTCCTCCCGCGCCGGCAACCGGAAAAAGTTCCGTCCGGGAAAGTCCGGTCGAGTCCGCCAGGAAATCCAACAGCGGAAGCATTCCCGCGACCACCGCCCCGCAGGTCCCGCCTAATAAAACGTTTTGCCGGAGATTCCGGCCCGTCAACCCCAATGCCTCCAAAGTCGCTTTTCCGGACAGGAGCAAGCCCGCGAGGCTGACGGCATAGTACAGGTGAGGTCCGTACCGGGGCGCCCAGCGGAGGTCGCGGAGAAAGATCTGGGTAAGGGGGTACCATCCGAGAAAGTAGAGCGCGGTCAGCAGAAGAGGGAGTTTGAGCGGCCAGGAAATTTTGCTGTCGGCTCGCTCGACCACTAAAGCGCTATTATTGGACGATCGTGGATCGAGGAGCGGGTTGGGGCGCCGGGCAACCGCCCGGAGGCAACGCGGCGATGACGCTGACGCGATCGCCGAAATGCGAATCCCCCCGGCCCCCTTTGCAAGGGGGAGCTACCTCCCGCCTCGGCGTCAGCCTGAGGCGGCTATTCCGCTCCAGGGCGTTCCCGGTCAAGGGAGGGGAGTAATTTGAGGGTCGAGCTAAATGATCCATTTTGTTAGACGCTCTCAAGGACTGTTATTGGACGATCGTGGACCGAGGAGCGGGTTGGGGCGCCCCGGAAATCGAGATTTTGTGGGTCGATTTCATGGGGGCTCCGCAGACGTGCACGGGGACTCGCTTGGTAACTCCGCTCACGCTGACAATGACGAATTTCCCGTCCTCGGCGCCGTTTAAACGGAGGGACTTGGCGATCTTTCGCTTGGTCTTGACCAGTTTGGCGATGCCGGAATTGACGCTTGCCGTGTTCGGCGCAAGCCTGGGAGCTTCGTTCCGTTCTCCAGAGAGCGTCGGCTCAGTCTTCGCGGGTAGAGGCGGAACCATGGCCGTTTGATACGGTTCGGAGTCGGCCGAGGAATCGGTTTTCGGGGTTCGATCGACGTCCTCCGCGGGGATTTCCGGATACAACGCCGCGACTTCGGCGGGTTGGATTGTGGCGGGGGCGAGCCAGGCGGTTTGGACGTAATATCCGCCGAAGATCAGGGTCAAGAGAGCTGTGGCCTCGATGAAGACGTTTTTCCACATATTCCCAACCTTGTTTTCGATAGGTTTTTTCATTCTAATTTTTTACCCTGGTCCTTGTCAATAAATTATTTACCTTTGCGGTTCCGGGGCCAATCCGGCGGGGGAATTTCGAAGTATTTGAGTTGACAAAATACGCCGGGTTCTTTTACTATCCAATTGAAAGATGGGCAAGCGTCCGGGAGGCTTTTTCGAGCTCCTCCGCCGGATGTTTTGAAACCTGCAATGCCTCTCGCCAGGCTCACTTCGAGCGTCATTTTCGCGCGCCGGTCCGGCCATCCTTTGTTATCGTCAACTTTGTATCTTCACCCTTTTTTGCATAGCGCCTTACGATGGGAAAATTAGTCATAGCCTCCGACCATGCCGGGTTCGAGCTTAAAGAAACCGTAAAGGAATTCCTGAAAAGCCAGGGGATCGCCGTGGAGGACTTGGGTCCCAGCAACTCCGATTCCGTCGATTACCCCGACTACGGCATTAAATTGGCCAAGGAAGTGGCGGGCGACGAGAGTAAAAGAGGGATCGTCATCTGCGGCACGGGTATCGGCATGTCCATCGTCGTCAACCGTTTTCCCGGCATCCGCGGAACGCTCTGCGTGGACGTTTATACCGCCAAACTGTGCAGAGAGCACAACGACTCCAATATCCTGATCCTGGGCGGCCGCGTGGTCGGGAAGGGGTTGGCCGTGGAAATCGTGAGGACCTGGCTCAACACCCCGTTTGAAGGCGGCAGACACCAGAAGCGCTTGGATAAAATCAACAACATCGACGAGCTCTTGCTAAAAGGAGAACTGTAAATTGTCACTTCTATCGGATTTTGACCCGGACATTGCGCAAGCCATCAGAGGCGAGATCGAACGGGAATCGTTCACTCTGGAGATGATCGCGTCGGAGAACTTCGTCAGCCCGCAGGTGTTGGAAGCCCTGGGTTCGGTCATGACCAACAAGTACGCCGAGGGGTATCCCGGGAAACGTTATTACGGCGGGTGCCAGTATGTCGATATAGCGGAAAACCTGGCTATCGAACGGGCCAAAAAAATATTCGGCGCCGAGCACGTCAACGTCCAGCCCCATTCCGGTTCCCAGGCCAACATGGCGGTGTACCATACGGTCATGAATCCCGGCGACACCATGATGGGCATGGACCTCTCGCACGGGGGCCATTTGACCCACGGGAGCCCCGTCAACTTTTCGGGATATACCTACAAGATCGTTTCCTACGGGGTCAACCGCGACACGGAGACGATCGACTACGAGGAAGTGGCCCGCCTGGCCCGCCAGCACAAACCCAAGTTGATCGTGGTCGGGGCCAGCGCCTACCCGCGCATCATCGACGCCGTCAAGTTCCGGGAAATCGCGGACGAGGTCGGGGCGAAAATCATGACCGACATCGCCCATCCCGCCGGGCTGGTCGCCGCCGGGCTCTATCCGTCGCCGGTCCCGCATTCCGAATTCGTCACCACCACCACGCACAAGACCCTGCGCGGGCCGCGCGGCGGCATGATCCTTTGCAAGGAGGAATACGCCAGGGAGTTGAACAAGAGGATCTTCCCCGGAATCCAGGGCGGGCCGCTCATGCACGTGATCGCCGCCAAGGCGGTGGCTTTCAAGGAGGCGCTGAGCCCGGATTTCGCGGTCTATCAGAAACAGGTGGTCGCCAACGCCCGGCGCCTGGCCGAACGCCTCAAGGAACACGGCTACAAGATCGTCAGCGGCGGGACCGATACCCATCTCCTTCTGGTCGACCTCCGCTCCAAGAACATCACGGGCAAGGAGGCCGAGGAGGCGCTCGACCTCGCGGGGATCACCGTCAACAAGAACACCGTGCCGTTCGAAACGCGCAGTCCCTTCGTCACCTCCGGGATACGCGTCGGTTCGCCCGCCTTGACCACCCGGGGCATGAAGGAACAGGAGATGACCCTCGTCGCCGATATGATCGACGATACGCTACAACACGCGGGCGACGCGGCGCATCACGAAAAGACCCGGCGGAAAGTCCGGGACCTGTGCGAGCGTTTCCTGTTCGGCGTCGAACTGGTCAACAAACCTTGAGCCTCCATGAAATGTCCTAAATGCTCCAATATGGAGAATAAGGTCATCGACTCCCGCATCAACAAGGAGGGGGACATCACCCGGAGACGGCGCGAATGCCTCCAGTGCGGCGAGCGTTTCACCACCTACGAACGGATCGAGCAGACCCTGCCTTACGTGATCAAAAGAGACGGCCGGCGGGAGGACTTCAACCGCGACAAGATCCTGGAAGGGGTCAAAAAGGCCTGTCAGAAGCGTCCCATCAGCATCGAGCAGATCGAGGGCCTCGTCGACCGCGTGGAGAAATACTTTCAAGAGTTGGGGGAGAAAGAGGTCTCCGCGGTGACCATCGGCGAAAAGGTGGTCAGGGAGCTTTACAACCTGGACGAGATCGCCTATGTCCGCTTTGCCTCGGTCTATCGTTCGTTCAAGGACGTCAACGAGTTCATGAGCGAACTCAAGGACATCCTCAAGCACAAACAGGGCGCCGCGCAATGAACGGGGCATTCCGCCCCCAAAGCGCTCTTTCTCGAACCGGTGAAATCCGAGAATATTCCCTTGTCCGCGCCATCTTACGTTGAATCGCTAAAAACAAAATGTTACGATACTTCCGTCGCCAATAAAGGCGGGATTCGATTGTCCATCATGGGAAAAGTTTCTATCAATATAGCCCTGATCAGCTATCTTGCCGCGTCATTGGAATATTTTGTTTTCCTGGCTTACCGCAAGCCCATCGTCCAGACTCTGGCCGGGTTCACCGTGGCGTTGGGATTGGTTTTTCACACCATGACCATCGGCATCCGCTCCAGCCAGACCGGTCACGGCCCCTACACCACCTCCTTCGAGGTCGCCTTATTTTTGGCTTGGATGATCGTCGTCATTTATTTCCTGACCGAGTGGAAATACAAGATCAAGGACCTTGGCTCGTTCGTCATCCCCCTCGTATTCCTGATCCTGCTTTACTCCATGTTTCTGTCCAAGGATTCGGTATCGCCCGTTACGCAGACGGACGCGCGGTTCTGGCTCACCCTGCATCGTTCCCTTTCCGTGATCGGATATGCCGCGTTTGCCCTGGCGTTCGGCGCCGGGATCATGTACCTGATCCAGGAGAAACAGGTCAAATCGAAAAAGCTGGGCATCATGTATTTCCGGATGCCGTCGCTCGAAGCGCTCGACAACCTCAACGACAAGGTCATCGGCGTCGGGTTTCCCCTGTTCACGCTGGGTTTCCTGACCGGGTCGATCTGGAGCGAGAAGGCCCATCAGGCCTTTTTTTCCTGGAATATCGAGAAGACCTGGCCGCTGATGGCGGTGTGGCTGATTTACGGCGTGATGTTTTTCGGCCGGATGTTGGTGGGACTGCGCGGTAAAAAAGCCGCCCAGGGTTCCATAATCGGTTTCGTTTCGATAATGTTCACCTATTTTCTGCACATCTGACATGGCGGAACCCAATCTGGTCATGGTTGGAGTCAACCACAAGACGACCCCCGTGGAAATCCGGGAACGTCTCGCGTTCACGCGCGGCAAAATCGAGGACTCCATCGAAAAGCTCAACGGTTTTCCGGAGATCGTGGAGAACATCATCATCTCGACCTGCAACCGGGTCGAAATTTACGCGCGGGTCACGGAAATCGAGAAAGGGATCCATCTCCTCAAATGGTTCATCTGCGACTACCACGGACTCTCTTTGGAGGAGTTGGACCGGCATTTCTACTGTTATAGGAACCAGCAGACCATCGAGCACCTGTTCCGGGTATCCTCCAGCCTCGACTCGATGGTGTTGGGCGAGTCGCAAATCCTCGGCCAGGTGAAAGACGCCTACCACCTGGCGCGCACTCTGCGTTCGACCGGCGTCCTCCTGAACCAGTTGTTCGAAAAAGCCTTCAACGTGGCGAAGAAGGTCCGGGAGGAAACCGGCATCGCCGAAAGCGCGGTATCCATCAGCTCCGCCGCCGTGGAACTGGCCCGTAAGATCTTCGAGGACTTGGCGGACCGTACGATCATGCTCGTGGGCACGGGAGAGATGGCCGAGCTTGCGGCGAAACACCTGATTTCCTACGGGATCAAAACGGTTTACGTCGTCAGTCGGACATATGAACGGGCCGCCGGCCTCGCCAAGACCCTCAACGGGTGCGCCCTGGCCTTCGACCAGTTCGAGCAGGAATTGTACCGGGCGGACATCGTCATCAGTTCCACGGCCTCCCCGAAGTTCATCATGGGCCGGGAAATGGTGGAGAAAGCCATCCACAAGAGGAAGAACAAGCCCATGTTCCTGATCGATATCGCCGTGCCGCGCGATATCGAACCCGAGGTCAATAATCTGGAGAACGTCTATCTCTACGATATCGACGACCTGCAAACCGTGGTGAGCGCCAACCTCCGGGAACGGCATAAAGAGGCGGAGCAGGCCCTGCGGATTGTCCAGAGCGAGGTCTTCAAGTTCGAAAGCTGGATCGAGTCGCTCGACGCCGTCCCCACCATCGTCGAATTGCGCAACCGGGCGGAGGAAATCAGGAAAAAGGAAGTCCAGAAGGTCCTCGGTAAATTAGGGCACTTGTCCGAGGAAGACAAAAACGCCATCCACTATTTGACCATGTCCATCATCAATAAAATTTTGCACAAGCCCACGGTCAACCTGAAGGAGAAGACCCAGGCGCAAGACGGGCACGTCTACCTGAAGGCCATCCGGCACTTGTTCCATTTGGACGATAAATGACAAAAAACAAAATCCGGATTGGAACGCGCGGAAGCCCGCTGGCCTTGTGGCAATCCCATTGGATCAAGTCGCGGCTCCAGTCCCTTCATCCCGGTCTCGAAGCGGAGATCGTCCCCATCAAAACCTCCGGCGATAAAATTCAGGACGTGGCGCTCGCCAAGATAGGCGGCAAGGGGCTGTTCGTGAAGGAGATCGAGGAAGCCCTCCTGAGCGGCCAGATCGATATCGCGGTCCACAGCATGAAAGACGTCCCCATCAAACTCCCTGCCGGTTTGAATATCGTGGCCATCCCTTCCCGCGAAGACCCGCGAGACGCCTTGATATCCAAAAACGACATAAAACTGAAGGACCTTCCGCGGAAAGCCCGGATCGGCACGGGAAGCCTGCGACGCATCACCCAGCTTTTGAATTACCGGCCCGACCTGGAGATCGTCCCCCTGCGCGGGAACGTCGAGACGCGGATAAGGAAAATGACGTCGGAGGCCCTGGACGGCATCGTCCTGGCCGTCGCGGGGCTCCGCCGGATGGGGATGGAGGACAAGATCGGCGAGGCGATCGATCCGGGGATTTTGTTGCCGGCGATGGGGCAGGGGGCCATCGGCGTCGAGGCCCGCCAGTTTGACGCCGACACGCTGGAGTTGGTCCTCGAACTGGACCACGAGGAAACCCACATCGCCCTGGAGGCGGAACGGGCGTTCTTGAGGGCCTTGGGCGGCGGTTGCCAGGTGCCCATCGGGGCTTACGCCACGTTGGACGGAGACCGCCTGACCCTCAAGGCTGTTGTGGGAAGTCTGGACGGCAAACAAATTTTCAAATCGGAAAAAACCGGCGTCCCGCGGAACGCCCAGGATATCGGCGAATCGCTGGGGAAGGAAATGCTCGAACAGGGCGCCGGCAAACTTCTCGAGGAAATTTACCAATGATTTTCGCATTTGCTATTGCGAGGTATGGAGTTTGAATACATAATTCATTTAGGAGTCGATTAAGGAGGGGCTGGGCACATTGCTCGGAGAGCGGACCATTGGCCGCGGGACCCGGACGATATCACGGTCCGGTATCGAAACGCTCTCCTCTCGGTGAAAGCCTGGGGACCGGCGAGAGGACCGATACGCTAGGAGATCGGTCAAGCCGGAGGCTAACAATCAACGTATGGAGATCGGGCGTGATCAAGGAAAAACCTTCCGGTAAAAATCAACAGGCGGGTAAAAACGAAAAAATCAGGAGCAAAACGTTGGGTCCGGTTGGCAATCTGGACGAATACGTCGCGTCCGATTGGTGGGGCCGGATTTTCAATTCTCTTTATCTCAAGACGGACGCGGACGTGGTGGACGATATCCGGATCACGCGCATGGAAATCGACCACATCCGCGGATTGCTCAATCTCTCTCCCGACCAGAAAATCCTCGACCTGTGTTGCGGTCAGGGGCGCCACACGCTGGAACTGGCCCGCCGCGGGTTCCGCAACGTCGAGGGGTTGGACCGGTCGCACTATCTGATCCAAAAAGCCAAGGACCGCGCCAAGGCCGAGGGCTTGAAGGTGCGCTTCCGGGAGGGCGATGCCCGCAAGATTTCCTATCCCCCCGACACCTTCGACGCGGTCTTGATCCTGGGCAATAGTTTTGGCTACTTCGAGTCCCTCATGGACGACCTGGAGGTCCTGAAAGCGGTCCTCAAGGTCCTGAAACCCTGGGGAAAACTGTTGATCGACATCGCCGACGGGAACTATCTCCGCGACAACTTCCAGGCCCGCTCCTGGGAATGGTTGGGAAATAAGATGTTCGTCTGCCGCGAAAGGTCCCTTTCCCTCGACGGCGAGCGCCTGGTTTCCCGGGAGGTCATAACCCATGTCGAGAAGGGGGTCATCGCCGACCAGTTCTATTCCGAAAGATTATATTCGCGGGAGAGTCTGGCGCGCTTGCTGACCAGCGCGGGTTTTAGCGAAGTCGCTTTCCCGGTGGAGTTCAATACCGACTCCCAGCGCGCGCAGGACCTCGGCATGATGGAGCGGCGCATCCTCACCACCGCCGTCGTCCGCAAGGAGTGGACTCCGGTCAAGTCCAAGGCGAAGAAAGGGGAAAAACACGTCGCCGTCGTCCTCGGAGACCCCAACAAGCCGGACCCCCTCAAGCCGCAAAACCTGTTTGACGACGACGATTTCTACACCATCGACCGTATGAAAGCGGCCCTCAAGGAACAGAAGGGCTACCGG
The DNA here is from genome assembly GCA_016217765.1 of Nitrospinota bacterium. Lineage (GTDB taxonomy): Bacteria > Nitrospinota > Nitrospinia > Nitrospinales > JACRGP01 > JACRGP01. Next base: position 23,854 of record JACRGP010000167.1, read on the forward strand.
TTCACGTATCTCAGCAACCACGACACCCTGCTACAAAACCTCGCGCAACTGGTCGGCAAGGTCGACTATGTTTTCAACCTGTGCGACGAGGGGCTGAGGAACTCCCCGCAAAAGGAGCTTCACCTCCCGGCCCTCCTGGAGGCTTTGGGGATTCCCTACACCGGTTCCGGACCGCAATGCCTGGCCTTCTGTTACGACAAGTCCCTGGTGCGCGGGGTAGCCAAGGAGATGGGCGTCCCGGTGCCGTCGGCTTTCTTCATCAAGCCCGAGGATTCCACGTTCGAACTGCCGATCGGTTTCCCCGTTCTGGTCAAGCCGAATTTCGGGGATTCCAGCTTTGGCATTACGGCGCGGAGTTTCGCCCGAAACCCGGAGGAACTCATCGACGCCGTCCTGGAGATCCGGCAAAAACTGGGGTACGAAAAACCCATCCTGGTGGAGGAGTTTCTGCCCGGGAAGGACCTCAGCGTCGGCATCCTGGGGACCCCGCCGACCTCCTACACGGTCCTGCCCGTGATCGAGGAGGATTACTCGGCCCTGCCCCCGGAACTGCCCAAGATTTGCGGATACGAAGCCAAATGGTGCCCGGATTCGCCGTACTGGAACATCAAATCGAAGCCGGCGGAGCTTCCGGACGAAACCGAGAAGGCCCTGGTCACCTGGTGCCTGCAACTCGCCGAACGGCTGGAATGCCGGGACTACACGCGGTTCGACTGGCGCCTCGACGCGGAAGGCAACCCCCGATTGCTGGAAGTCAATCCCAATCCCGGATGGTGCTGGGACGGGCATCTGGCGAAAATGGCCGCGCATGCCGGCCTGGGTTATCCCGAACTACTGGGAGCCATCTTGAAAGCCGCCGAGGACCGTCTGGGCCTTGATACCGGCGATACCTCCAAAAAACAACGCGAGGAACCGGAAAAACAACCTTCCGATGCGCAGGCGGCCTACGAAAGGGCCTGATACTTTCGAGCGCATGGGCCTTTTCCCCTCTCCCCATGCGGGAGAGGGCCAGGGTGGGGGGGCAAAGGCATCGTTTTTCCCTCTTGCTCATCCTCGCCTTCTCCCGCCAGGGGAGAAGGAATGATTGAGAAAAAAAGGTTTTTTAGCCGGCGAAAATGAAGTTACTAAGGAGTTCATAAGTAAATATACATAAAATCCCCTCCCCCTTCCAGGGGGAGGTTGGGTGGGGGTAAACGCGCCGAACTAGCGCCCCCATCCTGGCCTTCCCCCTACAAGGGGGAAGGGAATTCGCCGTCCTCAA
>JACRGP010000168.1 GCA_016217765.1 Nitrospinota bacterium
GCCTTTATAGATGCAAAAAAGGCGGGGAGGTTTTTTTATTCGCAAGATGGCCGTCCTCGTCGATTTTGTGATTTCCGCTGGATTTGGTTAGCTACAAACTCGCAAGCGCTAAAAACGAGAGGTTTTTTATAACGAATTTGGATTTTTACAATTCAGGTTTTCAGTTATTTTTTTAAGGAGGTCAAACAATGTTGGGTAAAAAAGCAAGGAGTCTGGCGGCATTTCCGTTAGGGGTAATGCTGGCGTTCGCCTTCTACACGCTTCCGGGCGTTGTAGGGATGGCGCATGCAAAGCAGGTCTTCGCGGAAAGCGCGTTCGCCGAGGAGGCGTTCGCGAAAGAAGCGGGCGCCGAGGAACGGAAGGCGGCCGAGGAACCCAAGGTCGAATGGAGTCAGGACGTGTTCTACAAGGATTGGGAAGGCAATCCCTTGAAGGGCATCGTCAGCGGACCGCCCGCTCCCGAACTGGTCGATACCGATTACAATCATTACGACTTCGCTCCGAGCCGGATCGTCATCTGGATCGCCAACCAGCAACATCTGTACATGGGTAGCTTTGTTCTCGCGGTCCCCATCTTTGTCATGGTCATCGAGTTCATCGGTATCCGGTGCAAGGACAGGGACCCGATCCTTTCGAGGAAATACGACAAGCTGGCCCACGACCTCATGAAGGTCAGCATGTCCGCCTACTCGTGGACCGCGATCCTGGGCGGCATCCTGCTGTTCACGTTCATCACGTTGTTCCCCGGATTCTTCAAATATCTGGCGGGCGTCTTCCGGCCGGTCATGCATGTATACGCTTTGATGTTCCTGGCCGAAAGCGGCATCCTGTACGTTTACTACTACGGCTGGGACAAGATGGAGCATGACCCGTTCTTGAAATGGGTGCATTGCAGTCTGTCGGTCTTGTTGAACCTGGTCGGCACGGTTTTGATGTACCTGGCCAACTCCTGGGCGACCTTCATGCAGGCCCCGGGCGGGATCGACGAGAAGGGCCGGTTCCTGGGCAATATCTGGCACGTCATCCATTCCACCCTGTGGAACCCGGTCGGCGTGCACCGCATGCTGGGCAATATCGTGTTCGGCGGCGGTATCGTCGGCGCCTATGCCGCGTATCACTTCCTCAACGCCGAGACCAAGGAGGAGAAAGCCCATTACGACTGGGTCGGTTATGTGGCCATGTTTATCGCGGTGGCCGGGCTGATTCCCTTGCCGTTCGCCGGTTACTGGCTGATGAAGGAAGTGTATGCGTTCCGCCAGCAGATGGGCATCACCCTGATGGGCGGTATCATGGCCTGGCTGTTCATCATTCAGGCGGTCATGGTCGGTTTGCTGTTCTTCGGGGCCAATTCGTACTTGCATAACAGCATGTCGCGCGTGAAGGGATCGCATCGCTACATGAAATACGTCAAGTACATGATCTTGTTGTTGATCTTGTGCTTCACCATGTGGATGACCCCGCATACCATCGTCATGACCCCGGCGGAGCTCAAGGAAATGGGCGGCGCGCAACACCCGGTCGTCGGCGTCTTCGGCGTCATGTCCGCCAAGAACACCGCGGTCAACCTGATGATCACCTGCACGGTCCTCTGCTTCCTCCTGTATCAGAGGGCCAACAAGAAGATCACGGTCCCATGGGCAACCGTCGGCAATTCCTGGCTCTCGGCGATCTTCTTCTGGGCGGCGGCCAACATCATTTATCTCGGCGTGTACGGTTACTGGTTGCCGGCCAATCAGCGCGTCGGGTTGTCCGTGCCGCAGGTGGCCTCGACCCTGACCACGCTGTTCGTCGGGACCGCGATCAACTCCTCCATGTTCAAGGACGCGGGTTCGTACGGCGAGATCGAGTGGGGCAACCAATCCAAGGTAGGCGTGTACGCCATGTTCCTGCTGGCCGTCGCCTTCACCTGGATGATGGGGCTCATGGGGTACATCCGGTCCTCCGTGCGGTTGTTCTGGCATGTGACCGAGGTCGTCCGCGACAACTCCCCCGACGCCTATACGCTGACCATCGGCGAGGCGGGGAAGATCTTGACGTTCAACGCGCTCTTCGTCTGGGTGCAATTCATCATTCTTTTCTGGATAGGAGGTTTGTCCGGCAAGAAGGCTAAAGCGCGCGATGAGGTTCCGGAAGCCGTTCCCGTGCCTGCGCAACAACAGCAGTAACTTTAGTCAATCAAGGAAACTTGAAAGGAGAAAGAAAGGGATACGATGCTTCCACAGCAACATGACATATTGTTCTCGTTTTTGACGATCGTGTTTACGGTTTTTTCGGTGATTGTGTTTATCAATGTGGTCCGGCAATGCGGGGCCAGGAAAGACGCGAGCAAGGCGTGGCCGGTGATTTTTGGGGCGTTTATTTTGCTCAACGCGCTTTTCACCCGGCACATGTTCACTCTGGTCCAGCAAGACCAGATGAGTTTTTTTAAATGGCAGGCGCTGACGGTTTTCGTGTTGTTGCTGACGTGGGGGATGTTCTTCAAGAGCGAAAAGATCGAAAAGCAGTCCCCGACCATGATCCGGGGGATGTTTTTTTGGATGATGGTTTCGCTTCCTCTGGCCGGCTACGCCAACTGGTTGCCCCAGCAGAGGAGCGATCCGCCTCCCAAGGCCGCGGCGATCACCGGCGAAATGACCATGGAGCAATACACGGAAATGGGGCGGGTGATCGTTTTTGGCGCCCAGCAGGTTGCGGGGCAAAAGGCGATCGGTAAAGGCCAGTGTCCCCTCTGCCATACCTTCGATCCCGGCGACAACATTGGCCGCTGTCCGAACCTCTTCGGGGTCGAGGAACGTAGTCATAACCGGGTCAAGGAGGATCGTTACAAAAACCTGCCCATCAAGGTTGGAGAGACGGATCCTGTGTCCGGCGTGAAAAAAGGGGCGACTAGCGGCGAGGAGTATTTGCGCGAATCCCTCAAGTGCCCGTCCTGTTATGTGGTCGAGGGATTTGGCGGCGCGGGCGATACCAAGAGCCCCATGCCCGTCATCGTTAAGCCCCCCATCAGTCTGGATCCGGTCGAGCTCAATGCCGTCATCGCCTGGCTCCAATCCAAGGAGACCCCTGGAGACTTCGCGAAAGTGACCGTCCCGTTGCCCTCCGCCTCGGATGCCGCCGCTCAGCCCAAGAAGGAAGCGGCTCCGGAAGGCGAAAAGCCGGTGTTCGTGACGGGAAGCGAGCCGGTCGACCAGATGATCAATACCTTGGGTTGTCCGCTTTGCCACACCATCCCTGGAGTCGAGGGCGCGGTGGGCGAACTGGGGCCGAAGCTTTTCGAAAAGGTCAACGCCCCCAAGCGGATCAAGGATCCGAGGTATAAAGGCAAGGCCGCCAATACCAAGGAGTACATACGCGAGTCCATCCTTACCCCCAGCGCTTACATCGTTAAAAACGACGAGACGGGGGAACTGTTCCCGGATGGCGTTATGCCTCAGGACTTCAAGAACAAGCTGTCCATCGAGGCCCTTGATAAACTGGTGGACTTTATCAGTCAGACCGAACCCCCGCCCGCGGGTTGACCTGGAGATTAGCGAAGATGAACAACAATAAATCGTTAACGAGCGTAATTCTGTTACTTGTTGGGTGTGGGGTGTTTCATTATTTGCTATTCCCCATATTCACGCCGAAGGAGCCAGGTTGGTTTCTCAACCGGTATGTGTATTTCCTCCTTTTGGTGGTTTACATCATCGCCTACAACATAATTCTGAACTTGAAGCCGCCGATGTTTTTCAAGGCAACGACGGTTTGGGGGGTGGGTTACTATTTCTACGACGCGGTCCTCCACCCTCATATTCCCTGGACCTTGCGGATCACCTATATGATGCTGTGGTCCATAGGAACGTTCCTGTATATTACCCAGGATCCCGTCACCTTCAAGGAATTCCGCAAGCCGATCGTCAAAACGATCGTGGGCGATTACAGAATGGCCCGGATCGTGGTTTTTATCGCCCTGCCCGTATTGGTTGGGTTTGCGACTTACCAGAGCCTCCTGCCGAAGTTCGAGGAGCCCGTCGAGTTGCGGACGGTGCATCCCGCGCCGCCGGCGACGACCAAGGTGCATGGCAAGAGCTACACCCTGGAAGGTCTGCAGAATCCGTTCCGGATCGACGAGCAGGACAAATACAAGGACAGCTTCCCCTTTCTGGACGCCGACAAGCAGGAATACGTCAAGTATATTACGGAGGGTGGAACGATCTTCTTCCAGAACTGCCATTACTGCCATGGGGACCAGTTGAACGGCTTGGGCATGTTCGCCCATGTGTTCAACCCGACCCCGGCGAACTTCGTCGATTCCGGCACCATCGCCATGCTCAGGGAATCGTTTCTGTTCTGGCGCGTAGCCAAGGGCGGTCCCGGATTGCCCAACGAGTCGACGCCATGGTCCTCGGCCATGCCTCCCTGGGAGGAGCATTTGAAGACGGAGGAAATTTGGAAGGTCATCCTGTTCGAGTACTGGTATACCGGATGGCATCCGCGTACCTTCGACGAGGAATCTTCCTCCGGTAGCGAAAAGAAGAAAGAGTAAATCGCCATTTCATTCTGAAACGTAGACTATACTTTTGGACGAGGAGTCATGATAAATCAAATGAATAAAGTTTGGAAACGCCTGCTCCTTCTGGCGGTCCTGACGGCGGCTTTCGCATTGCCCGGCGCTTCGTGGGCGGCGGAAAAGCCGGACGCCGTCAAAAAGGACCTGCTGGAAAAAGGCAAAAAGGTTTATTTCAAGCGGTGTGTCTGGTGCCATGGCGTGGAAGGCGGGGGCGACGGCCCTTCAGCCGACCGCTTGTTTACCCGGCCGCGTAACTTCAACCAGGGGACCTTCAAGATCCGGGCCACCGACTCCGGTCACCTGCCGTTGGAAAGCGACCTGGTCCAGACCGTTAAAAACGGTTTGCCGGGTTCGGCGATGCCGGCCTGGGGCGAGGTTTTGAGCGAGGACGAAGTCGTGGCTGTCGTGAACTTCGTCAAGACACTGCTCGTGGACCGCAGTTTCGACGACGCGGACGAGGAAGTCGAGGTCCAGCAGTTCGGCGAAATGCCTTGGAAAACGGAAAAGGGCCCGCTCAAGGAACAGAACCTGTATCTGGGCGGTCCACGGGAAGCGATCGACCAGGGCAGGGAAGTGTTCATCAAGAACAAATGCTTCGAATGCCATGGGGGCATGGGGCGCGGGGACGGTAACCCGACCATGAAGGACGACTGGGGATTCCCCATCCTCGCGGCGGACTGGCAACAGTGCTGGAACTTCCGCGGGTCCCGCCGGGATCCTTACAACCCGGGCAACATCGTGCGCGCGATCTCCACGGGATTGAACGGCACCCCGATGCCGAACTTCAGGGAGCAGATCACCGTTGAGGACCGCTGGAAGATCGCGGCGTTCGTCAACTCGCTTTGTCCCCGCAAGAAGATCGACAAGCTGACCAACAAGCCGATCAACGACTTCCTGATCAGCTCCATGTACACCAAGGAAGCCGTCGCGAAGAAGATCGACGACCCCATGTGGCAGGCTCCCGACGACGATCCCAAGCTCGTGAAACGGGCCAAGGACTATCCTGGGACCTTGAACAAAAAGCATTACATCGGCATGGCGGGCCAGATCACCCGCGGCGACCGGAACTTCAAGCCAAAAGTGGACAACCTCTGGGTGTCTTCGCGCTGGAACCCCGATGAAAAAGCGGTCTATTATCTCGTCGAGTACCATAACCGTTTCCTGCCCACCACGCCTGAATTCCCGGAAGGGGTGGCGATCCAGTGGCCGTCCAAGCTTCAGGACCTGTATGGCGCGGAGAAGCCGTATTTCATCTACGGCGACCCCAAGAAACCCGTGGATATCTGGAAAGCGGTTTTGTTGCCCAAGGATTACAACCCGACCGCTCCGCCCAAGGACGATGGCTTTCAATTGGACGTCCATGTGGAGGAGTTGAACGGAGCGGGTTTCGATAAGGTGGAGAAGAAGAAAACCCCGCCGACCGTGGAAATAGTGGATTCGGTGTTCAAGCAGGGCAGGGTCAAGGTCCTTTTCCGCAGAAGCCTGGAAACCGCCAACAAGGACACTGACGTGCAGATTCCTTCCGAGAAATTCATCCCGGTTTCCTTCATGCAATGGTCCGGGGTGAATAAGGAAAAGAACGAGCACATGGCGATCTCCACGTGGTACTACACCATTCTGGAGCCTACCATTCCCGACTCCATCTATTACATGCCGCCGATCATGGCCGTTACGTTCCTGGTCCTGGAAGGCTGGCTGGTATGGATGACCAAGAGGACCCGGAGAATGTACGACGAGGGCAAGGTCAACTAATAGCCTTCATCCGTAAGAAACAAGAAAGCCCGTTGCGAAAGCAACGGGCTTTTTTTTATACGATTCGATTTTTAAATGAAAGGACGGGGCGGGACCGGCGGGTTTTCTATTAAAGGAAAAATCAGCCGCCGATCTGTTCGAGGTCCATATTGCCTTCGATGATTTCCTCGAGGGCCAATTCGTAATAGTTTTTGGGGGAGACCTGGTCGTCGTTGGTTTCTACATAGCTTTTGGCGCCTTTTTCAAGCTGATGGATCCTTTGGGAAACCAGGATGCACAGCAGATAGCGGCTTTTAATCACATCCAGACCTTTTTTCTCTAAATCCAATCTCTCCTGCATTTCCGAGATAGCTGTCATACCCGTCAGTTCCTCCGTCGCGTAACGTTCATGATTCAAAAATCCATTTTAGGTTCCGGGAAGCCGGTTGTCAATTTTTTATGTTGCCCGCGGAGCTTTGCTGGCGCGCCGGTCACGGTTGCAGGATGTTGCGCGCCGATTCCACGAAATAGTCCACCTGGTCGCGGGAAACGCCCCGGTTGAGGACCGCGCGGAACACGCCGCGGTCGATCGGCAGGATTTTTATGCCCATCGACTTCAGACGCTCTAGAAATTCTCCAGGGGTCGTTGTGGGGTGATTGAGTTCGAAAAAAACGATATTGGTCTTGACGTTTTTCGGGTCCAGGCGGATGCCGTCGATTCGGGCCAGTCCGCAAGCCAGCGTTTGCGCGTTGTCGTGGTCCTCTTGCAAGCGCGCCGTCATTTTTTCGAGGGCCACGATCCCCGCCGCGGCCAGGTGGCCGGCCTGCCGCATCCCCCCGCCGACCATTTTGCGGACCTTTCTCGCCTTGTGGATGAAGTCCCGGGTCCCGCAGACCAGCGAGCCCACGGGAGCGGAAAGGCCCTTGGAAAGGCAAAACATCACCGAGTCCGCCTGGCGGGTCAGCTCCCGGACGTCCGTCGATAAAGCCATGGCGGCGTTGAAAATACGGGCCCCGTCGAGATGGATTTTCAGGTTGTGGCGGGCCGCAAGCGAAGCCGTTGCGTCCATGTAGGAGGCTGGCAACGGCGCGCCCGAGCAATAGTTCTGCGTGTTTTCGAGGCAGATCAAGCGGGTCGGCGGATAGTGGATGTCCGGGCCCCGGATGAGTTTTTCCACTCTGTCCAAAGCCAGGGTTCCGTCGTCCTCGTTGGGGACGGTCCGGGGATGGATGCCCCCGAGCGCGGAGATCCCTCCCACCTCGTTGAGGAATATGTGGCAACGGTCGCCCAATATGACCTCGTCTCCGCGTTGACAATGGGTCAGCGCGCTCACGAGGTTTCCCATGGCGCCGCTGGGCACGAACAGGGCGGACTCCTTGCCGATTTTACGGGCGGCCAATTCCTGAAGTTTATTGACGGTCGGATCTTCCTCGAGGACGTCGTCCCCGACCTCGGCCAGGGACATGGCTTCCCGCATTTCGGGGGTGGGCTGGGTGACGGTGTCGCTTCTCAGGTCAATGATTCTCATGATTGGCCGCCTTCCCGGACGGCGTTTTCGGGTTTGTTTAACCCGGATATTGCGCGAGCAAGTACCCCATGGAGGCGTTTCGAGTTTTGGGAACGGGGTTTGCCGATCTTTTGGAGAAAGCAAATACCCGGCACAAAAAGCGCCCTTGTTTTATCCCCCCTTGCAAAGGGGGATAGGGGGATTTGAAAAATCCCCGTTAGCAGTAATGGCACGAATCCCCCCGCCCCCCTTTACAAGGGGGAGCAATCCCATCCTTTCGCTCATGCAATATCCGGGTTAAAGCCCGTTTCTTTTGTATGCGGTAATACGCAAGGGAGAGGAACAGGACCGGGATGACGAAGCCGCCCAGGAGAATTTTCGCGGCGGTTGCGGGGGCAACCGCGAAAAAAAACAGCGCCCGGTATTCCTGTTGAACGCAAAGGACCGCCAACGCGGACACGATCAGGGCGTAACCGCGTCTTTTAGAGCCTTTGGGCCCCGGATTGACGACAGCATGGGCTACCCGGTTCAGCCCCAGGAAGAGAAACCCGTTCAACAGCATGAGATACACGATCGTGTTTTGTTCCTGGGTCAGCATGGGTTTCCGCGTTCGATGGTCGCATCATTGTAACGGTTTCGGGCGAGGGAATAAAGGACTTTGCAGGGGGGCCGGAGAGATGCGGAAGAGCAATAAAAAAGGCCTTGAACCTTTTCAGGTCCAAGGCCTTGGCGGGTTGGATCGCGGACTAGAAGAAAAACAGCGCGTTGATCGCGATCGTGTCCTGGGTCTTTTCCATTAGATTCCCGGATTTACTGCCGAAAGCGAGGGCGTTCGACTCGTCATGCCGGTATTCCGGGCGCACGATCAAGTTCTTGTTGACGCGGACCTCCGGGGTGAGGGTGATCTCCCAAAGTTCCTGCTTTATGCCGGTCCGGGCCGCCTGGGGGTCGTCGAAATATTCGCCGCGCAGGTTGACGGCGAACCATTTGTTGCATTGATGCCGGACGATCCCCGCGAATCCCCACCATTCCGCGTTTCCGCCCGTATTGATGGCGGAGGCCTTCTCCTCGTTCCCGTGGTCCACGTTCAAGACCAGGGTGAGCGTGTCGGTGAGGCCGATGGTGGCGACGAAATCGTGAAGGTTCCGCCAGTTTTTGTCGTTGGCGGCGTTGCCCGTCTGCGCCTCGGGTCCGCCCATGTAGTTATACAGCAGGGCGACGTTGCTCAGCGGCGTATAGGCCAGTTGGGCGTGCCACAGCTTGCCGTCGTTGGTGTCCGTTTGGTTGTCCCAGCCGTTGGCCACCATCCCTTGGACGCTGAACTGGTCGTTGATCGTATAAGAGGCCTTCAAGCCCGTATGGGTGAAGGGGATCGCGAAGCCGAACAGGAACGAATGCGAATAATTGTAGTTCCAGGCGTCGTACCCCTCGATCACCTCGGCGCCCATGTTGGTGATGAACTTGCCGAAGTCCAGTTTCACGCCGTTGCCGATGGGAGCATTATAGGAAACGAAGCCTTGCTGGAGGTCGAAGTCGGGTTCGGAAACCGCGGTTCCCCCGACGTTGGGCACGGGAGTGGATTTGGTGTTTTTGGGGATGGCGAACCCATAGGCGAGGTCGGTGCGGAAGCCGATGGAGCCCGGTTTGGCCGCGTCCTTTTTAAGGACCAGTTCGCCGACGTCGAACTTGAAGGAATTGTGGTCCCGGTCGAAAACCCGCAGGTTGTTGTTGCGGTTGCTCGGCTCGTTGAAGTTGTAGTTGTAGGACGAAGACGCAAACCCGTGGACCTCGATATCTTTTATGAGTTGCAGGTCGTCGGATTCGGCCCTTGCCATGCTGGGCAAAAACAGCAGGGCCAGGGCCAGAAAATAAAATATTCTCTCGTAACGTTTCATTATCCTCCTCCTCCTTCGGATGTAAAGATGTCATTCCAGTCAAAGCCGTTGGCATAGCCTACTTTATTTCATTACGGCGGTCAATCGGAATTTTGCCGTTCCCGGCGTTTTAAACGGAAGCGGAAATCAAACCATGTTGTACCCCGATTCGCCATGTTGGGTGGTGTCCAGTCCCATTTCCTCCTCCTCGTCGTTGACGCGGAAGCCGATGGTTTTTTCTATCGCGATGACGATCAGGGCGGTGACCGTGAACGAATAGATCGCGGACGCGGCGATGCCGATCAACTGGATGGCCACCTGCTTGAGGTTGCCCGCCAGCAATCCGGTCCCTCCCACGGTCACGAACAACCCGGTGGCGAGGGCTCCCCACGCCCCGCCCACGGCATGGACGCCGAACGCGTCCAGGGAGTCGTCATAGCCCATTTTGACTTTCAGGACGACCGCCTGGTAGCAGAGGACGCCGACGACGAAGCCGATGAACATGGCCCAGAAGGGCTCGACAAATCCCGCGGCCGGGGTGATGGCCACGAGGCCCGCGACCACTCCGGACGCCGCCCCGAGGGCGCTGGCTTTTTTGGCCCGGATGTATTCCGCCACCATCCAGCCCAGCATGCCCGCGCCCGTGGCGATCTGGGTGTTGGTGAAGGCCAGGACGGCCGTTTCGTTGGCGGCCAGGGCGCTCCCGGCGTTGAACCCGAACCACCCGAACCACAAGAGCCCCGCTCCCAGCAGGGTGAGGGTCAGGTTATGCGGGATCATCAGCGTGCCCGGAAACCCCCGCCGTTTTTTCAAGACCAACGCGGCGGCCAGGGCGGCCATCCCGGAGGAGACATGGACCACGGTGCCCCCGGCGAAATCCAGGGCGCCCATGGTTTGCAACCAGCCCCCGCCCCACACCCAGTGGGCGATGGGGTCGTAAACCAAGGTGGACCAGACGAAAAGGAAGACGACATAGGCCCCGAAATTGACCCTTTCGGCGAAGCCGCCGCTGATCAACGCCGCCGTGATGATGGCGAACATCAACTGGAACATGGAAAACAGGAAGTCCGGTATCAGGGCCGCGCCGTTGAGGGCCGAAAACGGGATGCCGGCGAAAAACATCTTGTCCAGGTTGCCGATGAAATGCTCCACGTCGCCCCCCGCGAACGCCAGGGAATACCCGCATACGAACCATTGGATCGTGATCACGCCGAGGGGGACGAAACTGTGCATGAGGGTTCCCAGAACGTTTTTCCTCCGCACCATGCCGCCGTAGAACAGCGCAAGCCCCGGGAGCATGAGCATGACCAGGGCCGTCGAGATCAGCATCCAGGCGGTATCGGCGGGGTTCATGACCCTTGGCGGCGGCGTGCCGTCGGCGTAAACCAGCGACGGCAGAAGCAAAACCGGCAAGGAAGCCGCAAGCAACCTCCATTCAACTTTTCTTTTCATAAACCTCCTCCTTAACGTGCTTGGGTCAATGGGCGAATGCTCGGGATCGGGAAAGGGCACGGGCCAGTCCCGGGTTTGCCCGTCCCAGGGTTGGTTGGGTGATGCCTGGCTAGATGCGCGAGACTTTCCGCCGGGGCCGGTTCCCTGAATCCCGATACGGATTCCATAGAATCCGTCTTGAAATTTAGATGATATTTCAATTCCTGTACCAAGAGCAACGGTTTTCGGCGATTGCAGGAGCATTTTTATAACCATTTGAATTTAAAAGACTATTTTGTTTTCCGCGGGCGTTTCCCGGTTGGCGGGGTTAATGGCGATGAACTTTTGTGCATTGAAACCAAGCAAAATGAATTCCCTGTGCGACAAAAATAAACAAAACCATACAGTTATGCCGGGGATTGGCCGAAAAGATATCCGTAACTCATTGAACGGGCTATGATAAAATTGTATTGAGCGCAATTGGCCGGGCGGCGCCAAACCCTGGGAAGAGTGGGCGTCATAATTTTGGCTTTGTTTAACTAGTTAATTTTATTGTGAAAAATTACTTTTTGGCGATTATTGTTCCGCGGCATGCACTTTGCTTTTACTAGCTGAAATCATTTGCGGAAAGGTTTGCGATGAGGTCCCGCAAATGGTCTCCGCGTTGGCATTTTCAAGGGCATATCCGCAACCGTTGCGGAAGTTCCGTCATTATTGAAGGAGAAACCGTAAATGGCCGAGGAAGATTTATTAGCGGCGCTGGAAACCGCGCCAGCGCCCACTAAAAAGAAATTACCCATCCGCAATATTTTGATCGTCCTGGCGGCGCTTCTCGTTTTGGGCGCCGGCGGGTATTTTGGCTACAAGTTCTTTGTCCTGGATAAAAAAGTCGCCGAAGAGGCCAAAACCAAGGAAGAAGCGGAAAAAGAAAAGAAAAAAGCCGCCGAGGTGAAGGAAGAACCCGAGGTGGGAGTTATGTACACCCTGGAGCCGTTTATCGTGAACCTTGCGGGGAGCGAGGGGAAACGGTTCTTGAAGGCGACGATCACCCTGGAATTGAGCGTCCCGGAATTGCGTCCGGAGGTGAAGGAAAACCTTCAAAAAATCACCGATTCGGTCCTCATTCTATTGAGCAGTAAAACCTTCGAGGACGTCTACTCGGTGCAGGGGAAATTCAAACTCAAGGACGAGATCACCACCCGGGTCAACCGTTTCCTTCTGCTGGGGCACGTCAAGGACGCTTATTTTACGGAATTCGTGATCCAATAATGTATGGTAAAATCATAGAGGAATAAAGCCCGGTATTTCCCAGGAAAATTTAAACAATGAGCCAGGTATTATCCCAGAACGAAGTCGACGCCTTGTTGAGAGGCGTGAGCGAAGGCGCGGTCGAGACCGAGACCGAGGCCCCCGAGGAGGTATCCGGGGTCGTCCCTTACGACCTGACCAGCCAGGAAAAAATCGTCCGGGGGCGACTGCCGACCCTGGACATCATCAACCAGATGTTTTCGCGGTTGTACCGGAACTCTTTTTCCACGCTCATGAGGAAATCCGCCGACGTCAGCACGGTATCGACCGATACCGTGAAGTTCGGCGAGTTTTTGCGGTCCTTGCCGGTCCCCTCGAGCCTCCATGTCTTCCGCATGGAACCGCTGAGAGGTTTCGGTCTGATGGTGGTGGAAAGCAAACTGGTCTTCTCGCTGGTGGACACCTTCTTTGGCGGTAGCGGTTCCTCCGAGTACAAGATCACGGGGCGGGATTTCAGCGCCATCGAGATCCGGATGACCAAGAACGTGGTCCTCACCGCGCTTCAGGACCTGGAGAAAGCCTGGAAGCAGGTGCATCCCATCACGACCAACTACGTCCGTTCGGAGGTCAACCCGCAGTTCGCCGCCATCGTCCCGCCCACCGACGTGGTCCTGGTCATCCTGTTCGACATCGAGATGGAAGGCGTCGCCGGCACCATAACGCTGTGCATCCCATACGCCGCCGTGGAGCCCATTCTCCCCAAATTGAAGGCCCAGTTCCAGAGCGAACAGATGGAAGTCGACCAGGTCTGGGTGCGGCGTTTGCGCGAGGAGTTGATGCGGACGGAAGTGGAGGTCGTGGTGGATTTGGGGGAAGCCCCAGTCACGCCCAAACGCTTGCTCCAGTTGAAGGTGGGAGACACGTTGATGCTGGGCAACGACGTTTCCGACCCCTTGTTCATGATGGTCGAGGGAGTCCCGAAATTCAAGGTGTTTCCCGGGGTCTCGCGGGGCAACAAAGCCGTACAAATAACCCAAATTCTCGAAAGGCAGAAATGACGTCATGCAAGAATCCGATGATTTTGAATCGTTAGACGAACTGGGCGATATCGGCGACGTCGGAGGGGCCGGCCCCGCGGCCGGCGAAGGCGGAGAGAGCGCGGCCGTCGCCGAGGAAGGCGACCAAAAGGTCGACGTCAAGAACCTCGACCTGATCCTCGACATCCCCCTGACGGTGACCGTGGAACTGGGGCGGAGCAAGATGTTGATCAACGACCTCCTGCAGTTGAGCCAGGGTTCCGTCATCGAATTGACCAAACTGGTCGGCGAACCGCTCGAGGTGCTGGTCAACCAGAAACTCGTGGCCCGCGGCGAAGTCGTGGTCGTCAACGAGAAGTTCGGCGTGCGCTTGACCGACATCGTTTCCCCCATGGAACGCGTTCAGTCCCTGGGCTGATCGTTTCGCTCGCGTTTCCTCGCAAATTCTTCTTTTTCCATTCATCCCTTGCCCCCTCCTTTGATAAAGGGGGGGAATGGGGGGATTTGAAACTCCTGTTCGCGGGCATGACATGAATCCCCCCGGCCCCCTTTACAAGGGGGAGTGATTCCATCTTTTACTCATGCCCTGTCCGAGTCAACCCCCGCCAGTTTTCCCCAGTCCCGGTACGGCCTTTGCACAATACAGAATCAAACCAATTGTGTTGGCTTTTTTGACGCCAACCGAAACCCGAAATTCATAGGCCCTATTATGAGACTTGCAAGGAAATTTCACTGGATCCTGGCGTTTCTGCTGGCGCCGTCGTTCGCCGCCATTGTCCATGCGGACCCTTTGGATCAACTCAATTTTCTGAAAGACGTTTCGGTGATCAAGGGCAAGGAAACCTTGACGTTCCGCCTGGAGTTCAAGAACCCCCCGGGCAAAATTCCCGCCCCCGTTTTTTATAAAAAATCGATTCAGATCGATTTTCCCCAAGCCTATACGCAACCCGCGAAGCGCAACATCTCCGCGGAAGACCGGTTGATTTCCCAGGTTTTCGTGGCCCAGCGCGACGCCAGGACCCTCCGGGTCCGGCTTGTGCTTGGAGAAGAAGGACGGGACCTCAGGAACGCGGTGCATATCGAAAAAAAGGGCGCCGCGGTCGTCGTCCGGGTCGATAAAACCCAGAGCGATATCCTGGACAGGTTTTTAGCCAAGGTCTCCGAGACGGAGAAAAAGGAAGCGGATTCCGGCAAACTTGCCCGGTCCGCGGACATGGTCGCGGTGTTGGATTCCCTGCCGGAACCCGAGGCGAAATCCGCCGGTCCAGCCGTCTCCCCCATTGAAGAGGACAACGAGTCCGAGGCGGACCCGAAAGCGCGGTCCGTTCCCGTCCCCCAGGACCGGGTCCACGATGCGGTCCAGGTTTCCGCCGTCGCCATGAGTGAGGACAAAAATGGGATCGCCGGCAATGTTCCGGCCGGTCAGGACAAAAACCGCGGATTTCTAAACTACTCGGACCCCGTCGCCCCCGAGCCGCCCAGCATGATCGCCGCGGGGTGGAAAATGTTTTACACGCTGGCCATCGTTTTGGGGTTGATGTTCGCGCTCTTTCACGTATTCAAGAGGACCGTCTTGAAAAATTCGGCGCTGGGCGGCAACGACAAGCTGGTCAAGACGCTGAGCGTCGGTTATTTGGGCCCCAAGAAGATGGTCGCCCTGGTCGAGGTGGCGGGAGAAATCCTGACGCTGGGCATTTCCAACGACCATATTTCGCTCCTTTCGCGCATACGCGACGAGGAGCGCGCGCGGAGGATCAAGGGCCTCGGCCAGACGAACGCCCTGGAAAAGCCGCGGAAACGGAACGAAGAGGAGCGGACGGAAAAGAAGGAGGACAGGGAGGACATGAGGGAGGAGCCGAAGCCTGTTCTCGCAAAGGCGGAGGAGACCTCCAGTCAAGCCGGCGCCTTCAAGAAGTACATCAAGCATTTTACGCAAGCGGGACCCGTCCAGAACCAGTCCGTTGCCAGCGTCAAGGAACTGATACGCCAGAACCGGGCTAAAATCAAAACGGCGATATGAAATCGGCCCGCAAAGCTCCGATCGTAATTGCGACGGCCCTCTTCCTGGCGGGGGGCTGGACAGCCGCGGCCTGGGCCGTACCCATCCCCGTCGTCCAGCTTGGAGTGGAAAACGCCTCCAGCCCCGACAAGGTCTCCAGCGCGTTGCAGGTCCTCGCGCTCCTGACCATCCTCACGCTGGCGCCCTCGATCCTGATCATGATGACGTCCTTTTCCAGGATCGTCATCGTGTTTTCGTTTTTGCGCCAGGCCATGGGCACTCAGCAGACGCCTCCGAACCATATCCTGATCGGCCTGTCCCTGTTTTTGACCATGTTCGTCATGGGCCCGGTGTGGAACGAGGTCGACGAGAAGGCCCTGCAACCGTATCTCCAGGAGAAGATCTCGCAGGCCGACGCCTTGAAGGCGGCCCAGGTCCCGCTCAAGAGGTTCATGTTGCGCCAGACGCGCGAAAAAGACCTGGCCCTTTTTGTCAATTATTCCGAAGGCCCCAAGCCCGCGACCAAGGAGGACATCGGGATCGGCGCCGTCATCCCCGCTTTTATCATCAGCGAGTTGAAGACGGCTTTCCAGATCGGCTTCATGATCTACATCCCGTTTCTGATCCTGGACATGGTGGTGGCCAGCGTCCTGCTTTCCATGGGCATGATGATGCTTCCCCCCGTCCTGATCTCGTTGCCGTTCAAGCTGATGCTGTTCGTCATGGTGGACGGCTGGTACCTGACGGTCGGGTCGCTGATGAAAAGTTTCGCCTAGGAAAAGGAGCCGCATGTCGCAACAGTTCATTATCGACTTTACGATGGAAAGCCTGAGGATCGCCCTGCTCTTGTCGGCGCCCATGCTCGGCTTCGGCTTGCTGGCCGGCCTCCTGGTCTCCATCTTCCAGGCCGTCACCTCCATTCAGGAACTGACGCTGACCTTCATCCCGAAGATCCTCGCGGTGTTCCTCGCCATGGTCATGTTTCTGCCCTGGTTGCTCCAAACCATGATCAGCTATACCGCCGGGATTTTGATCGACATTCCCTCCTTCGTCCAATAATGGAAATCCTGAACTTCAACCCCGCGGAGTTGGAGAGCTTTCTGTACGTGTTCGTCCGCGTCGGCGTCATCATCCTTTTTTCGCCCATCCTGGGGAGCGGGGCGATCCCCGTCAAATTGCGGATCGGTCTGATCCTGCTGATCAGTTTTCTCGTTTTCCCCTCGGTCAAGCTCCTGGCGATGCCGCAACCCCGCGGAGGATTCGCGCTGGCCCTGTATATGATTTCCGAGGCGACCATCGGCCTGGCCATAGCCTATGCGGCGCGGTTGGTGTTCGCCGCCGTCCAACTGGGGGGGACCATGATCGACTTCCAGATGGGTTTCGGCGTGGTCAACGTCATCGATCCGCAGACGGCCTCGCAGGTTTCCATTACCGCCCAGTTCCAGAACATCCTGGCCGTATTCATTTTTCTCGCGACGGACGTCCATCATTTGATCATCCAGACCATCGTGGACAGTTTCCATACGATCGACCCGTCGAAGTTCGCGTTTTCCTCCGCGACCATGGAGATCGTCGTCCAACTCTTCGCCGCCGCTTTCGTGACGGGCATCAAGCTGGCGGCGCCGGTGATGGCCATCCTGTTTTTCATCAGCGTCGGCTTGGGGTTGGTCGCGCGGACGGTGCCGCAGATGAACGTTTTTATTCTCGGTTTCCCCCTGCAGATCGCGGCGGGGCTGATCATGGTCGGGCTGTCCATGTCGCTTTTCAGCGCGATGTTGCAGGATTATTTCGCGGGGCTCGCCGGCGGTTTCCGGGGGCTCTTGCAGTCCATGTAAATGGGCCGGGTACGCATACGGCCCTGAGGACGTAAAAAGCCATGGCGGAAGAAAGCAAAGACCAGAAAACCGAGGAGGCGTCGTCGCGACGCGTACGGCAGACCGAGGAACGCGGGCAGTTCGCCCTGAGCCGCGAATTCACCCAGACGATCATCCTGCTGGCCAGCATCCTGGCGTTCAATGTGTCGGGGCTTCAATCGACGAAAAACATGATGGACGCCTGGCATACGCTTTTCGGCGAATCCCACGCGGTGCAGGCCACTCCGCCGGAGATGCAGAAGCTTTTGATATGGGCGCTGGTCAAAATGGGGGCGATATTGGCCCCCATCCTGCTGGCCATCATGGCGGCCGGCATTTTCGCGAACCTCATCCAGACGCAGGGGTTTAAATTCTCGCTCCATCCGCTCCAGCCCAATTTTGGCAAACTCGACCCCATCAAGGGCATGACCCGGATATTTTCCAAAAGCGGGCTGGTGGAACTGTTCAAGTCCCTGTTCAAAATCGCCGCCGTCTCCCTCGTCGCATATCTCACCATTAAAGGCCGTTTCGACCAGCTTCCCGCCCTCATGTCCTTTCCCGTCGGGCGGATCATGACCTATATGGGAGAGGTTGGGTCGGAGATCATGGTCAAGGTGCTGTTGATGATGCTGGTCCTGGCGGGACTGGACTACGCCTTTCAACGGTTCACCTATCAGGAAAACATCCGGATGACCAAACAGGAGGTGAAAGACGAGAGGAAGGAGACGGAAGGAAACCCGCTGGTCAAGCAACGGATCCGGAGCGCCCAGATGCAGATGGCCCGCCGGCGGATGATGGCCGCCGTGCCCAAGGCCGACGTGGTGGTGACCAACCCGACGCACATCGCCGTCGCCATCAAATACGACAGCTCCAAGCACGACGTCCCCGTCGTGGTCGCCAAGGGGCAGGGCTATGTGGCCCAGAAGATCAGGGAAATCGCCAAAAATAGCGGCATCCCCATGGTGGAGGACAAACCGCTTGCCAGGACGTTGTTCAAAACCGTCGAGATCGGCCAGTATATCCCCGCGACTCTTTACAAAGCCGTCGCGGAAATCCTGGCGTACGTCTACCGCCTGAAAGGGAAGTTTACGGTATAGCCCTTGCACGATAATGGGAGCGGGGTCGATTTGTACGGTTTTTTGACGCTATTGCGGGTAAAACTGCAAAAAGCGTTTTTAGCCGCGGAATCGTCATGCCCGCGCAAGCGGGCAGGTGGATTCCCGTTTTCACGGGAATGACGGCAAGGGACTTGTAAATAGTTTCTCAGCGGCTATTTCTGAAAAAAGGTCATAGGACTTCATGGCGCAAGCGAATATCGGAACGCTTTGGTTGAACCGGTCCAACGAATTCATGGTGGCGTTGGGCATCATCGGCATCGTCGTGGTGATGGTGATTCCCATTCCGCCCTTCATGCTGGACATCCTGCTTTCCTTCAGCATCACGTTTTCGCTGATCATCTTGCTGGTCTCCATCTTCATGCTGGCCCCGCTGGAGTTCTCGATCTTCCCGTCCCTGTTGTTGATCGTGACCCTCCTGCGCCTGGCGTTGAACGTGGCCTCGACCCGGATCATCCTGTTGCACGGCAACGAGGGGACCGGCGCGGCCGGCCAGGTGATCCAGTCGTTCGGGAACTTCGTCGTCGGCGGCAACTACGCGGTCGGCACGGTGGTCTTCCTCATTTTGGTGATGATCAACGTCGTCGTCATCACCAAGGGCACGGTCCGGACTTCCGAGGTGGCCGCGCGGTTCACGTTGGACGCCATACCGGGAAAACAGATGAGCATCGACGCCGACCTCAACGCCGGCATCATCACCGAGCAGGAAGCCCGGAAACGCCGCCGGACCCTGGAGCGGGAAGCCGATTTCTACGGGGCCATGGACGGTTCCATCCGGTTCGTGCGCGGGGACGCCATCGCGGGACTTCTGATCACCGCGATCAACATCCTGGGCGGGTTCGCGATCGGCATTTTCCAGCAGAAAATGACGGCGGGCGACGCCGCCAAGGTGTACACCCTGTTGACGATCGGCGACGGCCTGGTCGCCCAACTGCCCGCCCTCGTCGTATCCACGGCCGCGGGCATCGTGGTCACCCGCGCGGTATCCGACAAGAACCTGCCGGCGGAACTTCTCGGACAGCTTCTGAACCATCCCATGGCTTTTGTCATCGCTTCGGGAGCGCTCTTCTTCTTCGGCTTGATTCCCGGACTGCCGCATTTGCCGTTCTTCCTGCTGGCGGCGGCGGCCGGGACCGTCGCGTACTACAGGTTTCAGGACATCGAGAAGACGAAAGTCCGCGAGAAGAAAAAGATCGAGGAGGAAGCGAGGGCCCCCATCCCGGAAAAAGTGGAATCCATTCTCCCGCTCGACGTCATGGAACTGGAGGTGGGGTACGAGTTGATCCCCCTGGTGGACGCGGAACGCAACGGGGAACTCCTCGACCGGATCAAGTCCGTCCGCAGGCAGTTTGCCCTCGACATGGGGTTCATTGTCCCGCCCCTGCACATCCGGGACAACCTGCAACTGAAACCCAGCGAATACGCCATTTTGATCAAGGGCGTCCAGGTGGCCAGGGGCGCCGTGATGATGGGCCGCTTCCTGGCGATGAACCCGGGGACCGCGGAAAAAGAGATCGAGGGCATCAAAACTACCGAGCCGACCTACGGCCTGCCCGCCGTCTGGATTACCGCCGGCGAAAAACAAGACGCCCAGTTGGCGGGATACACCGTGGTCGACCCCGCGACGATCATCACCACCCATCTCAAGGAGACGATCAAGCGGTACGCGCACGAACTGCTCGGCCGCCAGGAAGTCCAGGCGCTGTTGGACAAGTTCAAGGAGACCAATCCCAAGGTGGTCGAGGAGTTGATACCCAACCTCCTGCCCCTGGGCAAGGTGCAGAGAGTCCTCCAGAACCTGCTCAAGGAGCACATCTCCATCCGGGACTTGCGTAGTATCCTCGAACAACTGGCCGATTTCTCCGCGGTGACCAAGGACCCGGAGATTCTGACGGAATACGTCCGCCAGGCGCTGTCCCGGCCCATCACCAAGCAGTATCAGGGGCCTGACGGCGGTCTGGCCGTCCTGACCCTCGAGAAGGGGGTGGAGGACATCATCGAACGTTCCGTGCAAAAGACCGACGTGGCCTCCTATCTGGCGCTGGAGCCCACGGTCGCCGAAAAAATAATGACCCGGTTGAAGGAATCCGTCGACGCGGTGACGCCGTTCCTGGAGGGGCAACCCATCCTGCTGGTTTCCCCGATGGTCCGCATGTACCTCAGGAAACTCACCGAAAGATTTTTGCCGGACCTGGTGGTCCTCTCCCATAACGAGGTCCTTTCGACCGCCAAGATCAAAACCTTAAAGGTGGTAGGGCTGAATGCAAATTAAAAAATTCACGGCGGAAAACTACGCGGAAGCGCTCTCCATGGCGAAAAAGGAGCTGGGCGAGGACGCGCTCATCCTGAGCGCGCGCACGATCGGAAGAGGGAAGGGACTGCGCGAATATAACGGGTACTCGAAAGTGGAACTCACCGCCGCCGCGGACCCCGGCGCCGGAGAGGCTGAAAAATCGGCGCGGGCGGTCGCGGCGCCTCCGCCCGCGTCCGGGACGGCGGTCGCGGAACAGGCTCCACCTGGAAAGGACGAGGAGGAGCTGGACCTCAAGTCCCTGGTCGCGACGTTGCTGACGCAAACCGACCGGGCGCGCTCCATGGGTTTGAGGAACGGCCAGTTGAAACTGTTTCAGACCCTCGTGGACAGCGGCGTGAACGACCGCATGGCCGCCAAGATGTTCGAAAGGATCGACTCCGAAAACGGTTTCGCCGGCGACCGCTCCGGTCCCGATCGCGACAAAAACGCGGCGATCGAGATGATGCGCAGGGTGTTGTTGTGCAAGGGCGGCATCGAACTGGAGGAAAAATCCCCGAAGATGGTGGCGCTGGTCGGGCCGACGGGGGCCGGGAAAACCACCACCATCGCCAAGCTGGCGGCCCATTTCTCCCTGCTGGACAGGAAGAAGGTCGCGTTGATTTCCCTCGACACCTATCGGATCGGCGCGTTCGAGCAGTTGCGCCTCTACGGCGAAATCATGAGAGTCCCCGTAGAGATGGCCTCCGGCGCCGAGGACTTCCGGTCCATTGTCCGGAAACATTCCGACAAGGACCTTGTCCTCGTGGACACGACGGGGAGGTCCCACAAGGACCCGGCCTATTGCGGGCGCCTCAAGGGCATCTTCGACGCCGCCGGAAAAAAAGTGGAGACCCATATCGTCTTGAGCGTGACCTCCCAGGAGAAAATCCTCGAGGGATCGGTCAAACAGTTTTCGCCTCTGACGATCGACCGCGTTTTATTCACCAAGTTGGACGAGGGAATGAGTTTTGGTCCCATGTTTAATTTCTCGTTGAAAACGCGCATCCCATTCTCTTATTTCACCGCGGGGCAACGCGTTCCGGAAGACATCGAGGTGGCGGACCGGGAAAAAGTAATTCGTTTGATTTTTAACTGAAATCAAGATAGATTATTGACTTAAAGGGCGTTAAATGATTCCTTCGGGCAAACAGGCGGAGACGTTAAAGCGGATGGCGGTCGGCAGGGCAAAAACTTCCCCTCTCAGGGTATTGGCCATCAGTAGCGGAAAGGGCGGCGTCGGCAAGACCAACGTGGTCACCAACCTGGCTTACGCGCTCTCCAAAAGAGGCAAAAAGGTCCTGATCTTCGACGCCGATATGGGGTTGGGCAACATCCATATCCTGCTGGGTTTGGCCCCGAAGTTCAACCTGGAACAGGTTTTGTCGGGCCAGAAATCCGTCGAGGACATCATCGTCCAGGGCCCCGTCGGGATCGAGATTTTACCCGCCAGTTCGGGCGTACAGGAACTGACCCAACTGGACCACGAGGCGCGCCTCATGATATTCGAGGAGTTCGACCGCGTCAGCGAGAATTACGATTTCCTGATCTTCGACACCGGCGCGGGGATCTCCTCCAACGTCACTTATTTTTGCAGCGCCGCGCATGAAATCCTGTTGATCGCCACGACGGAACCCACTTCCCTCACCGACGTCTATGCCTTGATGAAGGTCCTCTATCAAAAGCACAACCAGAAATATTTCCGGCTGATCGTCAATTCCGTCAAATCGGAAAAAGAGGCGCTCGAGGTGTTTCGCCACCTGGCCGCGGTGACGGACAAGTTTCTGAACCACGTATCGGTCGAGTATCTGGGTCATATTCTGAACGACGCGAACGTCCCCAAGGCCGTGCGCCAGCAACGGGCCTTCATGGAGTTGTATCCTTATTCCAAGGTCAGCCATTGCATTTCGGATTTGTGCGACAAGTTGCTTAAGGAGAAAGCAAACGTTTCGGGGGACGAATTTCGTCCCTTCTTCTGGAAGGATGCGTTTCAGGTCCGATGACGGAACTCATGATCAGGAAAATGGCGTTGGCGTTCGCCCTGTTTTCCTTCGGGCTGGTGGCGATCGGCAGTTTTCTGTTCGGCGCTAGGATTCTCCCTTCCCTCGCGCGCGGGACGGAGGCCGCGGCCATTTTCGGTTCCCTGGCCTGGGGCCTGGGACTGTTCATGGAGGAGAAGGACGGCGAGGGTTCCGGGAGCGCCGACGACGGCAAGGCCCCGCAAAAAGGGACTAATCTGGACCAAACGGCTTGATGAAGCCATTCATGGAGGAGCGCGTTAAACGGTCGGCATTCATGTTGTCCGTTGGACGCCCGGAGCGGTAAATGGCGGAAAAATCCTCAGCGGCCCGGGAGATCGAAATTTCCCCGGAAAACAAGGAGCAGGTCATCAAGGAATACGCTCCCATGGTGAAATACGTCGCCAATCGGATCGCCCTCAGGCTTCCTCCCCATATCGAGATTGACGACTTGATCAGCGTCGGCGTGATCGGCTTGATCGACGCCATCGAGAAATACGACGCCAGCCGGGGGGCGAAATTCAAGACCTACGCCGAGTTCCGGGTGCGAGGGGCGATACTCGACGAATTGCGGGCCTTGGACTGGGTCCCGCGCTCGGTCCGTCAAAAAGCGTCCCATATGGACGCGGTGATGGAAAAACTGAAAGCCAGGTTCGGCCGCTATCCCGAGGACGAGGAGATCGCGAAGGAGTTGGGCCTCAGTCTCGAGGACTTTTACGATACCCTCCAGGAAACCCAGAGCATGCCCATCCTCAGCCTGGAAGACCTGGGGGTCGCCAGGGAGTCCGGCGAGCACCAGAGCCTTCTGGATTGCCTGGCCGGCAAAAGCGACGCCGACCCGCACACGCAACTCAGGTTGAGCGAACTCCGGGACATCATCGCGAAAGCCATCGACACCCTTCCCGAGA
>JACRGP010000002.1 GCA_016217765.1 Nitrospinota bacterium
CAGTGAAAAGTGCGCCGAGGAGTTTTCCAGGAAAAGCTAAACCCCGAATGACGCGAGGAAACGGCGCCCGGAAAAAATGGTTTTCCGCAGGTTGCATTTTATTGTATCACAGGAACCCCAACGTGAACGTTGGATTCAACGGGCTTGTCGCCGGCCAACGTGAACGTTGGATTCAGCAGGCTTGTCCCGGATGGCGAATCAGCGCCATCGAGGGCAATCCAAGTTTGACCCGTTCGCTCCGGCGCGGTCGCCGGCCAACGTGAACGTTGGATTCAACGCCGCCGCAGGGCTTTGCCTGGCGGCGGAGACCACATTTCGGCTATTGAGGAAACCCCATGATTAAAACCGTTTCGTCCCTGTTTTTGGCCTTATGGATCCTGGGCTCGGCTTCCGTTTTCGCGGAAACGCCGGCCGGTCAACCCTGCGACCCCCCGGAAACCCAGCCGGTGAAACTGGAGGGCTGGATCTCCAAAAAATTCAGAAAAGACCAGAAGGCCATAACCCAGGAGTTCGCCTCCATGGGCCATACGCGCGTGGACCTGCGGGTTTTCCCCATGGGCGACACGGCGCAGGTGGCGGCGGTGGGCCGTTGCGTCCCGGCTTATATCGCCCGGCACATCCTGTCCGCGGCGTTGAAGTACACCGGCGGCATCGCGTACGTGGTCAACCCGGATTTCGTGTCCCCGAACTGGGTCGGGATCGGCGCCACCATTTTTGACGAGCCCTCCCAGCAAAAGGTGACGGAGGACCAGGTCCAACAGTTGCTCGACGAAAAGTTAAGCACGGAGGAATTCCACGCCCTGTACAAGAAGTTCTCGTTGCAAAGCGAGAACGCCACCCGCTGGGGGCAGACCGTGCCCAACATCAAGCGCCCGGATAAAATCGGCGACCGTTGAAGATGCGCGCGGGCGGGAAATTTTATTCTCTCCCGGTTGCCTGCCTGGCCGCCGCCGTTACTCTATTGGGCGCCGGGGCCTCCCCGGCCATGGACGCATGCGAGGAATCCGGGTTGAGGACGGTCAAGGTCGAAATCTGGGCGTCGAAGCGTTTTAAAAAGGATTTCCCCGCGATCGGCAAGGCCTTCGCGGAAATGGGCAACACCGACGTCGTCCTCTGGGTTTATCCCGCCGAGAACCCTTCCCGCGCCGTCGCCATCGGACGATGCGTCCCCGCCTACATCGCGCAACACGTCCTCCGCGAAACGCGCGAACGGTTTGGAGAACCCGAAAGCCTGGTGAACCAGGGTTTCCTGTCCCCCTGGTGGATCGGGATCGGGACGTCGCTGTTCGACGAAAACTCGCAGAGGAGAACGGCCCCGGGGGAAGTGGCGCGGTTGATGGACCCCAGCCTGGACCCGCGCGAGTTCCAAGCCCTGTACCGGAAGTACTCGGCCCAGGAAAAAACCGTTCCCGGTTTTGGGCTGGAACTGGCCAACCCGAAGTTGATGAAGGCGAGGTAAACAACCTCAGCCCGTAATCCAACAAGAGACTCGCCCCCTTGACCTCGACGATTCCTTTACGAAAAGAAGGCAACCCGAATGTTACCGTCTGATTCCCACGCAGGTTCGCATGGGGCCGTACCTGCTAGCCCGAAGCTTTACCACATTACCCATGTAAACAACGTTGCACGAATAATTGAAGCTGGACGTTTGTGGTCCGATGCCAAGCGCATAGAACTGGGCCTGGGTAGCGATAGTATTGGAATGAGCGCCATTAAGCAACGGCGAGTCGATGAGTTACAAGTCTCATGTTATCCTGAAACTAGGGTTGGGCAGTATGTGCCCTTCTATTTTTGCCCCAGATCCATCATGTTGTATATTCTTCATCGTGGCAACCACGTGGACATTGATTACCGCGGAGGGCAGGAACCTATTATACATCTTCAATTAGATATGCATGCCACTATTGTCTGGGCGGAATCTCAAGGGGAAAAACAATGGGTATTCACAGATGGTAATGCCGGAGCCCGTCTGGCGTCATTTTATAATGATCTGCGACAACTCTCGAACATCGACTGGAAGGCGGTGCAAGCCAGCGACTTCAGGGAGCCTTCCATTAAGGAAGGCAAACAGGCCGAGTTTCTGGCGTATGACTTTGTGCCTTGGGCATTAGTGGAAAAAATCGGCGTTATCAACCAAATGATCGAGTCTCGAGTGAAGAGCGCTATTCAAATATCGGCTCACAAACCTCAGATATCGGTTGAAAGATCCTGGTATTTCTAAGAGAATAACGAACGATGATTAACCTTAAACCCGGCGACATTTTAAAGGAAGATGTTGAGGCCTTGGTCAACACAGTCAACTGTGCGGGAATAATGGGCCGCGGAATAGCGTTGCAATTTCGAAAAGCATTTCCAGAAAACTTTAAAGCTTATCAAGCGGCCTGTAAAAGAAAAGAGGTCAAACCCGGCAATATGTTTATTTACAATACGGGAAGCTTGTACAATCCCCGTTATATTATTAATTTTCCTACCAAGCGCCACTGGAAGGGCAAAAGCCGGATGGAGGACATTCAGGCTGGCCTGAAATCTCTGGTTCGGGAAGTACGGGACCGGGAAATAAGTTCCATTGCTATTCCTCCTCTAGGCTGTGGTCTAGGCGGCCTTGACTGGGCAGAGGTACGACGAGAAATTGAAAGCGCCTTTAACGACCTGCCTAATATCCAGGTCTTTCTGTTTGAGCCTGTCGGCGCCCCTACGGCGGAAAAAATAGCGAAAGCTCGTCAAGCCCCGAACACGACTGTCGGACGGGCCTCTCTTATTGGTTTGATGCGCCGTTATTTGGCCGCTGTCATGGATCCATGGGTTACCTTGCTGGAGGTACAGAAGCTTATGTACTTCATGCAGGAAGCGGGAGAGCCTCTAAGATTGCGCTATGCAAAAGCGTTATATGGCCCCTATGCGGATAACCTAGGACATGTTCTTGATCGTATCGAAGGACATTACACCTCTGGCTATCTTGATGGCGGGGATAACCCTGAAAAGCCTCTGGAGTTAAAGATCGAGGCTGTGGCTATTGCTGAAAAGTTTCTGGAAGGTCACCCGGCAACGAGGTCTCGCTTTGACCGTGTTACCGATCTGATTCAAGGATTTGAAACTCCCTATGGAATGGAATTGCTTTCCACGGTCCATTGGGTGATGACCCGAGAGGGCGCAAGTGATGATAACGAGGTTGCGAGCAAGGTCTATTCCTGGAATGATAGGAAAAAAATGTTCCCTGAGAAACACATCCGAATCGTCATTGAAGTCCTCCGCAAAAAAGGATGGCTGGATGATGGGCAAGGGAAACGACCCCGCCTAAATTAACGGGCAACTAAAATCCCTCTCCCGCGAGGGGAGAGGGCGTGAAGTCCTTTTATACTTTTCAACTTTCGAAAGCTGACTCATTCCCGGCGCGCCAGGCGCGCGGCGTGGGAGATGGTCTTGTCGTCCTTCTCGTACCAGTAGGGACAGCCGTTGACGTAGAACACGATCTGCGCTTCGCGCTGGCCGCGGGTCTGGCTGGTCCAGGTGCAGTTGCCCGCCCCGGCGGGGAAGATCGGGTCGATGTGGATGTCGCCGTTTTTAAAGTCCTTGTTCAACTTTTTGGCGTCGAACAGGGACAGGGCTTCCTGGATGGTCGGCAGGCGCCAGTCGCCATGCCCGCCGAATTTTTTCTTGTTCAACTCCTCGGCCCAGGTATTGGCCTCCTCCCAGCCGATGTCCTTTTCGAGGGCCTGGCGGGAGTCCTCCGCCGTCCAGGTGAGGCTGGTCAGCGAATCGTAAATCGTCCCGTCGGCGCCTTTTAGAAACCTCGATTTTTCCTGCATCGTGGACCCTTTCCCATTGGCCGCGAAGGGCGATGGTTTCCCCTTCCGGCCTGTCAGTGTCGGTTAGCTCGCATATTGCATGAGCGCAATCAAAAGGAGAGCCTCCGGCTCTTTTATAAGAACCCCCTCATCCTGACCTTCTCCCGCCAGGGGAGAAGGAACATTGTGTCTCCCTCTCCCTTGACGGGAGAGGGCGGGGTGAGGGTGAATTCTTGCTCCCTTTCAACCGGACCCATGAAACTCGCGCAATATCCGGATTAGATTTTTTACAAGGGTAACAAACTTCAATTCAGTCTGTAAAGGTCGAGTCTTCTGCCGGCCAGCAGATCGTTCCGGAAATTGATTTTCTTGTTGCGCGCCTTGGCGACGTCGATCTCAAGGATTTTCGTTTCTTCCCGGTCGACGGAAGCGCGGTACAGGACCTGTCCGTCCGGGTCCACCACCTGGCTCTGGCCCACGAACTTCAAACTTTCCCCGGGGACGCGCGCCTCCGTTCCCACGCGGTCGGCGGTGACGGCGTAAACCCGGTTCTCCAGGCAACGGGTGATCATCGCCTGCGGGCAATGGGGCAGGACCAGGTTGGAGGGATGGGCGATCGCGTCCGCGCCGTTCAGGGCGAGGGTGCGCGCGGTCTCGGGAAACCGCCAGTCGAAACAGATCATGACCCCGACCCGGCACGGGCCGACGTCGAAAACCGGCAGGGGCAGATCGCCGGGCTGGAACACGTCGTTCTCGGCGTCGAACAGATGGGCCTTGCGGTATTTCCCGATGTAGCCTTGCGCTCCTACGACGAGGGCGGAGTTGTATACGGTCTTGCCGTCGCGTTCGGCCAGGCCGGCGACGAGGGCGGTTTTTTGCGAGCGGGCGAGGTCGATCAGGCGCCGGGCCGTCGGTCCATCGGGGATGGGCTCGGCCAACTCCAGCGCTTCTTCTCTACCGGCAAACTGGTACCCCGTGCTGAACAGCTCCGGCAGGACGATCAGGTCGGCCTCTTGTCCGGCGAGCATTTCCAGCGCCCGGTCCACGTTCTCGCGGACTTTTCCGAATACGGGATGGTTCTGGACAAAACCCAATTTCATGAGAGGCAATCCCCGGAAAAAACGTTTATTTCGGCAATCGGGACAGCTTGTTCCTGAGGTAATGGTCGATCAGGGTCAGGGCGACCATGGATTCGGCGATGGGCACGGCGCGGGGACACACGCAGGGGTCGTGCCGGCCTTCGACGCGGATGACGGCTTTCTCGCCCTTGACGGTGACGGTTTCCTGCTCCTTGAGGATCGAGGACGTGGGTTTGACGGCCATCCGCGCCACGATGTCGGCGCCGTTGGAAATGCCGCCGAGGATGCCGCCGGCGTTGTTCGTGCGCGTGGTCACTTTCTTTCCGGCCATGACGAAGGCGTCGTTGTGTTCGGAGCCCAGCATGGCGACGGAGGCGAACCCGGCCCCCACCTCCACGCCCTTGACGGCGGGGATGCTCATCAGCGCCTTGGCCAGGTCGGCGTCCAGGCGGTCGAAGACGGGTTCCCCCAGTCCGGGCGGGACGCCCTGCGCGACGACCTCGACGATGCCGCCGACGGAATCGCCTTTCTTGCGGGCTTTCATGATGTGCCCGACCATCTTTTCGGCGATTTTCTTGTCGGGGCATCGGACGATGTTGTTTTCGATCTCGCCGTAGTCGAAGGTCTTGGCGCGATAGGGGCCGATCTGCAGGGTGTAGCCGACGATCTTGATCTTGTGGCGGGCCAGGAGCTTTTTGGCGATGGCGCCCGCGGCGACGCGTCCCACGGTCTCGCGCGCGCTGGACCGGCCGCCGCCGCGATAGTCCCGGAAACCGTACTTCATGAGATAGGTGTAATCGGCGTGGCCGGGACGGAAGAGGTCCTTGATCAACTCGTACTTGGACGAATCGGCATCCTCGTTCTCCACCCACAGGGCGATGGGCGTGCCCGTGGTTTTCCCCTGGAACACGCCGGAGAGGATGCGGACCGCGTCGCGTTCCTTGCGCGTGGTGGTGACTTTGCTCTGGCCCGTCCGCCGGCGGTCGATCTCTTTTTGCATATCGGCCTCTTTCAACGGCAGGCCGGCGGGGCATCCCTCCACCACCACGCCGACCCCGGGGCCGTGGGATTCCCCCCAGGTGGCGATCTTGAATATTTTTCCAAAGGTGTTCCCGGACATGGTCTATTTGGCCCTGGACTTCCAGTCCAGTCTCCGCAACCGGTTTTTCAGGGTCAGGCGGAACTGGACGATTTTCAGCATGGTATCGGCGAACTGCATGAACGTTTTCGTGGATTCCCCCCGGACCCGGTCCTCGAAGTGGATGGGGATTTCCTTGATCCTGTATCCCCGCAGATGGCAGGCATAAAGGACTTCCTCGACGATCTCCGGGCCTTGCGAAACCATGTGCTTCAGCCCGATCGATTGCAAGACCTCGCGTTTGAAACACCGGAATCCCGAAGTGCAATCCTTGACGTCGAGCCCCATGACCTGCCGGATAAAAAAACCGGCGAACCCGGTGATGGCCTGGCGGATGCGGCCGCGTCCGCTCTCGCCGCCGCCCGCGACGGCGCGCGACCCTATGGCCACGTCGCAGTCGCGCATGGCGTCCACGAGTTGCGGTATGTGCCGGGGATGGTGGGAATAATCGCTGTCCATCTCCACGATCAGGTCGGCGCCCTGGTCCAGGGCATGGAGAAACCCGTCGATCCCCGCGGTCCCCCGCCCTTTTTTGTTTTTCCGGGTGAGCAGATGCACCCGCGGTTCGGTCTGCCTGACGGCTTCCACCGCCTGGCTCGTGCCGTCGGGGGAATCGTCGTCCACCACCACCACGCCGATCGACGGGTCCAGTTGCAAAATGTCCCGCAGGAGGCTCCCGATGTTTTCCTTCTCGTTGTAAGTCGGGACCATGACCATGGTTTTCGGCATGGTCACCTCAACCGGGTCTCGATGATGCGTTGGGCTTTTTCGCAAATCAACTCGGCGGGGACCTGGACCATGCAGTGCTCTATAATATCACAGGTCCTTTTGTAGCAGGGGGCGCACTCGATCGAGCTCATGACGATTTCGCCCCGGTCGTACAGGTCGATCTCCTGGGGACAGGTGGGTCCGAAAATGGCCAGGACGTGCCGCCCGTGGCCGATGGCCAGATGCATGGGGAGCGTGTCGCCGCAGACGACCAGACCGCACCGCCGGATGATGGCCGAGAACTGGGCAATGGAATGATGGTTTCCGGCGTCCAGGACCGGCGCGCGGACCAGCGATTTGATCCGGGCGTTACGTCCGGTTTCGGCGGTCCCGCCCAAGAGGATGGCCTGCACCCCGTCCAGACGGCCGAGGGAATCGATGAGGGCCGCGTATCCCTCGACCGTCCAGCTCTTGTTGGCGAACAAGGGCCCCGCCCCAG
Source organism: Nitrospinota bacterium (assembly GCA_016217765.1). GTDB lineage: Bacteria > Nitrospinota > Nitrospinia > Nitrospinales > JACRGP01 > JACRGP01. Next base: position 7,210 of record JACRGP010000002.1, read on the forward strand.
GGCAAATGCCCACCAATAAGGAACCGTCGCGGACCCCCGAACGTTTCAATACCTCCAACGCGTACTCGTCCGATTCGGAATCCACTTCCAAGACGTACGGCTCCCGGTTATACGGAAGCCCGATGGCCTCGAATATGATCTCCTGATAGCTTTTTCGATTGCGTTTGAATTTCAGGTCGTCGTCGATCCCCAAGTCGAAGGCATATTGGCTTTCCGGATTCAGGGGGAAGATGTTTCCGTACGAGGAAAGGCCGAACCCCTTTTTTTCCCTGGCGTTGACCAGCATTGCCAGGGCCGCCGAGCGGGGGTCCTTGTCGAGGCTCAGGGCCAGGTCGAACGCCTCCACCTCCAGTTGCAGGCGAAGGTCGGAATGAAACGCCATGAGCCGGTCGATGTATTTATTTTTTTTGAGCAAATCGTAGGAGGCGGCATCGACCACCCAGGTGATATGAGAAGCGGGGTAGCGTTTCTTGAGGGGTTCCAGGATGGCGGTGGTGCGCAACACGTCCCCCATGGCGGCCAATTTGAGGATGAGGATGCGGAAACCCATGGGGCTGTAATGCTCGCATCCTTCGCAAAGCCGTTTGAATTTACATGGCTTTTCGCCATTGAAATACCTGCAATCGGGTTTGATCATCGTGCGAGAACGGATCCCGTCAAAACTGTGCGCGAAAGGTTGAGAAAAACCAAGGCGTCAAAACGCGGAAAAAAATCGCCGCGAACTCTCTCCAAAATAAAAAAAGCAGGGAGTAAGCCCTGCTTCACAAGCCGAGAGATATGGTTGATTTTTTAAACCGAAGAGAAAAAACTACCCGGAATTATTCGAGATCGACCAACTCCCGCAGTTCCTTGCCCGCTTTGAAAAACGGCACCTTTTTGGCGGGGACGCTGACTTTGGAACCGGACTTGGGGTTGCGCCCGACGCGGGCATTCCGGTTCCGGATGCGGAAACTGCCGAACCCTCTCAACTCCACCTTTTTACCCTGGCTCAGCGATTCGGTGATGCTTTGGAATACCGTATTGACGATCACTTCGGTTTGTTTCTTGGTCAAATTGATTTTCCCGGCGACTTTCTCGACAAGCTCGGCTTTGGTCATTCAACAGTCTCCCCGCCTGTTAAATAGTTTCACTATGAAAATTTGCAATGACATGAAGTATAGCGCCAACCTCAACCAAGTCAAGCGGTTTGACAATTTTTAATTTTTTTTTGGAAACGCGGGGCGACTGCGCTCGAATCCGCCGTTTCCAAGCTCTCGCGTTTCTAGCCCGGATATTGCACTAAAGACGGCCAAGACCTTTCAAGCCTGTAAAATCAGGCCGAACGCCCGGAAGCGACAGCCCCCGGCTGGCCGGGCAACGCCCGGAGGCAACGCGGCGATGACGCTCCGTGATCGCCGGAATGCGAATCCCCCCGGCCCCCTTTACAAGGGGGAGCGATTCCATCGCCAAAAGGCCTTTGTTTTGTCCCCCCTTGCAAAGGGGGAGCGATTCCATCGCTAAAAGCGCCCTTGTTTTGTCCCCCCTTTGCAAGGGGGATAATTTTCCGCCTCGGCGTTAGCCGGAGGCGGTATTGAATCCGGCGTCACGCCGGGCGGCGCGCGGCTGTTAGCAACAAATAGATTTGTCCGCTTTTGTAGCAAATGAATTGTCCGCTTTTTTGATCCGGCTGGAAAGGCGCGGAGGGCGTAGCCCGAAGCGGATTTCCAGCCGAACGGTGATCGCGGCGGACGTTACGCCGCCACC
>JACRGP010000169.1 GCA_016217765.1 Nitrospinota bacterium
ATCATGGTTCGCGCTCCCGCCGTAGCCGGCAGATTTTATCCGGACGATCCGGAAGCCTTGCTGGAGGAGATCAAGGAGCATTTGCCGCAACCCGGCGGCAAGGTCCGGGCGATGGGCGTGGTGGCCCCGCATGCGGGCATCATGTATTCGGGCGACGTGGCGGGTTCGGTCTACTCCAAAATCGAGGTCCCCGATTCCGTCGTCATCATCGGGCCGAACCATACGGGATACGGGGAGCCCATCTCCCTCATGGCCAAGGGCAGTTGGGCCATGCCGATGGGAAAAGTGGAAATCGACGAGGAGTTGGCGCGGGAGATCCTCAAGGCCTCGCCGTCGATCCGGGAAGACGATAAGGCCCACTTGCGCGAACATTCCATAGAAGTGCAGATCCCGTTCCTGCAGTATTTCCGCAAGGACTTCAAATTCGTCCCGCTATGCCTCATGCGGACCGGCTACGAGGTTTGCCGGGAGGTGGGCAGGGCCATTGCGGCGGCGATCGAGCGGTTGGACAGGAAATCGGTCCTCGTCGTGGCCAGTTCCGACATGACCCATTACGAATCCCACGAAAGCGCCTCGCAAAAAGACCGCCTGGCCATCGATAAAATTTTAAAGCTGGACGATCTCGGGCTCTACCAGACCGTGCGGGACCGGGACATATCCATGTGCGGCGCCAACCCCGTCACCGTCATGCTCGCGTGTTGCAAGGACAGGGGGGCCAGGGACTGCGAACTGGTCAGGTACATGACCTCGGGCGAGGTCAGCGGCGACATGGACCAGGTGGTGGGCTACGCCGGGTTGATCGTGAAATAGCGGGTTGCCGAAAAAGTCCCTTTTGCCAAAATTCGTCATGCCCGCGACAGCGGGCATCCAGAAATTCATTAAAAACGCTGGATTCCCGCCTGCGCGGGAATGACAATAAAAAAACCATAAAACGGTTTTTCAACTCCCTGATAGAGGTTCCCGGATCAGGAAGGACATTGCATCAGTTCGATTTCGTACCGGTCCGGGTCTTCCGTGAAGATGAAGGTCGTTCCCCCGCTTGTCGTCGTGGGCCCGTCGGTGATGGGGTATCCCGCCTTTTTGAGGTCCGCCATGCACTTCTTTAGATCGTCGACCTCGAACGCCAGATGCACGAGGTCCTCGGGGACCTCCACCTTCCCGCTGGACGGAAACGCGCGGAGTTCGATCTCGCTGTCGGTCCCTGGCGCCTGCAGGAAGGCGAGCTGGGAGCCGCGGGGCGACGTTTTCCGCTCGATCCAGCGTGACGCTGGACTCAATGTGCCCGGCTTTCTCCGCGTTCGAGGAATCGTCGGAGGCAATCCGGGCCGAGCCAATTGCCCGCGGAGGCTCTCCGCGAGTTTCAGGCCGAGGATTTTACTATAGAAGTCGATGGACCGGTCCAGGTCCGAGACCCGGAAGCGGGTATGCAGGTATTTTTTGATCATGCGTCCAGGTTTAAATTTTTTATGCAATCGTAAGTCGCCATGCGGTCGCGGACGATGGCCTTCAGTTCCGCGAGTCTCGCCGGGGTCGAGGCTTCAAACCGCAGGACCAGCACGGGTTGCGTATTGGATGCCCGGATGAGTCCCCAGCCGCCGTCAAACAGGATTCGCGCGCCGTCGATATCGACCACGTTGTATTTGGCGCGGAAATGTTCCGTGAGCTCCTTGACGATCGCGAACTTCCGGTTGTCGGGGCAGTCCACGCGTATTTCGGGCGTGGTGAACGTTTTCGGGACGTCCGCCAGCATTTGCGAGAGTTTTTGCGTCGAGGAGGAGACGATCCGCAGGATTCGACAGGCGGCGAAGATGGCGTCGTCGAAGCCGTAGAAGTTGTCCGCGAAGCACATGTGCCCGCTCATTTCGCCGGCCAGGACCGCGTGGGTCTCCCGCATCTTCTTTTTGATCAGCGAGTGGCCCGCCGGGGCCATCACCGGGACGCCGCCGTGTTTCTTGACGTCGTCGAACAGGTTTTGCGAGCATTTCACTTCCCCCACGATCGTGGCCCCGGGCATTCGCGTCAAGATGTCGCGGGCGAACAAAATGAGCAGTTGGTCGCCCCACAGCAGGTTGCCCCGGTCGTCGACGACGCCGATGCGGTCCGCGTCCCCGTCGAACCCGATGCCCAACTCGGCGTTTTCGGATTTGACCTTCGCGACCAGGTCCGTCATGTATTTGGGGATGGTGGGGTCGGGATGATGGTTGGGGAACGTCCCGTCCGGTTCGCAGTAGATCTCGATCGGTTTCAGGCCCAGCTTTTTAAGCAGTCGCGGTCCCACGAGGCCGAAACAGCCGTTCCCGCCGTCGACCACGACCTTGACGGGCCGGGCCAGCTTGATTTTTTCGCAGACCTTGTCCATGTAGGCGTCGGCGACGTTCTGTTGCGTCATCCGCCCCTGTCCCGACTCGAAATCGCCTTTTTGGATCAACTCCAGCAGTTGCCGTATCTGCCTGCCGTAGAGGCTGTGAAGTCCCACGCTGACTTTGAAGCCGTTGAACTCTGGCGGGTTGTGGCTCCCGGTGATCATCACGCCGCCGTCGGGGTTCAAGTGGTGGAGCGAGAAGTAGGAAACGGGGGTAGGGACCAGGCCGATGTCGACGACGTCGCATCCCGTGGAAAGGATGCCTTTCGAAATGATGTCGCGGAATTGGACCGAACTGGCGCGCACGTCCCACCCCAAGGCGATCGTTTTTCCGCCTTCGCGTTTGAGATGGGTGCCGACGGCCTTGCCGATCAGCTCGACCGTTTCAGGGGTGAGGTCCTTGCCGACAAGGCCCCGGATATCGTATTCGCGAAAGATTTCAGGGTTCACGTTTGCGCCTCTCGAAAAGCGATGGTTGATCAATGCCGGAAATTATACTGGATTTATGCGACTGCCGGACAAGTTTTTTAATCGCCATGGACCGGCTCGCGTATGATCGCCCTCCTGTCCGGCCGGGACCGCCCGGACCTTTTTCATTTGAACCTCGCTTTGGCCGATCCTATAATGAATTAAAGGTTTTTCGGAAACGCGGATGAACGCGGCCGCGAAAATTTCCATTCGAGTCAAATGGAGGGACTCTCCATGAAGAGAATCGTTCTGTCTTTGTGTTTCTCGATTTTTATTTTGGGCGCCGTATGGGGCCAGGCTTCGGCGGACCGGCAAGGGGCCGAACTGCTTTTGTGGAAGAAGGACCCGTATTTTACGGGACAGTGCGGTCACTGCGCCGAACTTCTCTCCCTGAACGAAAAAGAAGACAAGGCGGATTTCAGCGGATATAACCTGGACTACCAATCCGGGTATTACTTCGCGGACCTGACGGGCCCGGCGGGGACCGAGGTCGCCCTTTTTGGCGGCCGGGATTTCCGCGCGGACCGGGGTTTCCTGGCCATCGTCAAGAAGGACGATTTGCCGGTCCGGATCGCGGACATCGAAGCTTTCCCGCCTGACGCGTGGGTCGAAGTCCCGGGGCAGGGAAAGAACGGGGCCTACCGGGTCTTTTACCGGCCATACAGCGGCTTTAAACACAACGTGGCCTCGATCGGGTGGGCAACGCCGGACAATCTCCCCGTTCGCAATTAAGCCGGGCTCCGCGATAAACCGAAGGGGCGCTGGCGACCGCGGCCGCAAAAATTTCCGTTCTATGTTTCCTGCCGCCAGTGTGGTAAAAGTTTTCCGTCATGGTTCATCCATCAATCGTTTCGTAAAGGGATTATAAAATGCGTAAGGCAATGGGTTTTGTTTTCGGTTTGGCGGCGGTCCTGGCGATGGGTTACGCCCTCCCCGTTGGCGCGGATACCGCCAAGGCCGGGGACGATCTGAAGATCAACGGCAAACCGGCGCCGGACGTCATCGCGACGGTGAACGGCGTGAACGTGACCTCCGAGGCTTTGAAAAGCGAAATGGCGGCGTACAAGATGGTCATGGAGCGCCAGGGGCGCGAGATCGATCCCCAGGAACAGGAGAAGCTGGTCAAGGACGTCGTGGGCAGGGCCATCGACGAAGAGCTGATTTACCAGAAAAGCAAGGAGATGAAGGTCCAGGTTTCTCCGGAAACCGTGCTCAAGGAGATGGACCAGATCCGCGCGCAGTTCCCCAGCGAGGAATTGTTTAAGTCCGCGCTGGCTTTCCAGAACCATACGGTGGCTTCCTTGAAAACCAAGATCGAAAGGAAACTCGTCGAGGAGGAGTTCATCCGGCGGGAAATAGCCCCCAAGGCCAGCGTCGACGACCAGCGGGTCGAAGCCTTCTATAACGAGAACCAGCAGTATTTCATGAAGCCGGAATTGTACGAGGTGAGCCATATTTTCGCGAGCGCGGCCGCCCCAAACGAAGGGAAGGCGGACGATCCCGCGACCCGGCAAAAGGCCCAGCGGATTTTATCGCAATTGGACCAGTCCGCGCGCTCCAAGATCGACGCCGTCCTCCAGAAGTTGAAAAAAGAAGAGAGTTTCGCCGACCTCGCCAAAAAATACTCCGAGGACGAATCCACCAAGAACAACGGCGGTTCCATGGGGACCCTGCCGCGGGACAACCTGATCCCCGAACTGGCCGACGCCATGGTCAAGCTGAAACCCGGCGAGTTCAGCGACATGGTCAAAAGCCCCTACGGGTACCATGTCGTCAAATTGACGTCCAAAACGCCGCAACATATGACTCCCTTCGCGGAAGCCAAGCCCGACATCCTCAATTACCTTCTCAAACAAGAAGTGGAGGCGAAACGAAAAGCCTATTTGGACCAACTGAAAAAGACGGCGAAAATAAAGACGTTTTTATAGCCGACGGACGATCTCTGGTCAGACATTTCCCCCTTGAGACAGGGGGGGCAAATCCCCCTCGGTCCCCCTTTTTCAAAGGGGGAGGGGCAGATCCCCCCCTTTATTAAAGGGGGCTGGGGGGATTTAATATGTCTTGCCCGCGCCAGAGCGTGGCTGGACCCGGCTTTTCACCCTTCGGAAAACACTTCACGAATGAAAACTCTGGTAACCGGGACCACGGGGTTTATTGGCTCGGCGTTGGTCCGCGAATTGATCGAGGACGGCCGGCGGGTCAAAGTCCTTGTCCGTCCCCATGCCGACACCCGGAACATCGACGACCTGGACGTGGAGCGCGTTTGCGGCGACCTGCGGGACAAGGACTCGCTGGAGCGCGCCTTGAACGGATGCGACGTCCTGTACCACACGGCGGCCTATTACAGCCTGTGGGACAGGGACAAAAAGACGATCTACGACATCAACGTCGCCGGGACCCGCAATATTTTGGAAGCCGCGGCAGGGTTGAGAAAAATCGTTTACACCAGCACCGTCGGCTGTATCGGGCTCAATGGAAACGGAGTCCCGGGGGACGAGCGGACGCCGTTCGACCCCGCCCTCCTGTGCAACGATTACAAACGCTCCAAATACCAGGCCGAGCAGGTTGCCCGCGAGTCTTGCGAAAAGGGCCTGCCGCTGGTCATCGTCAACCCCACGGCGCCGGTGGGCCCCAGGGACCTGAAACCCACGCCGACCGGCAAAATCATCCTGGATTTTCTCAAGCGCAAGATGCCCGCCTACCTGGACACGGGGCTGAACCTGATCGACGTGACGGACTGCGCCCGCGGCCATATCCTGGCGGAAAAAAAGGGGACGCCGGGCGAGCGCTACGTCCTCGGAAACCGCAATCTCTCGTTGCGCGAAATCCTGTTGACCTTGGAAAAGATTACGGGGCTCAAGGCCCCTGGCATAAAAATGCCGTACTGGGCGGCGTACGCGGCGGGATGGATCTGCGAGACGGTGGCCGATTATTTCACCGGCCAACCGCCCGCCGTGCCCCTGGGCGGGGTCAAGATGGCGAAACATTACATGTATTTCGATTCGTCCAAGGCCGTCCGGGAACTCGGCTTGCCGCAAAACGCCGTCGAGAACGCCCTGGAAGGCGCGGTCCGGTGGTTCAAAGACAATAATTACGTATAAAGCCGATCATGGAGTTCTTGACGCATCTGTACGCCACGGTCTTACTGCGCCCCTACGTTTTTATTTTTCTCGCGTTCTACCTGGCCGTGGCGGTCCTCAACATGGGCGCCGTCCGCTCGGCCGTGTTCACGGTCCTGGCTTACGCGATCGCCTTTTTATCGGAATATTCCTCCACGCGCAACGGCTTCCCCTACGGGTTTTACAGCTATATCGAGACCACCCGCGGTCAGGAGCTTTGGATCTCCAACGTCCCTTTCATGGATTCCCTGTCCTACACGTTCTTGTCCTACGTCAGTTATACGGTGAGCCTCCTGCTCCACTCGCCTCTGAAGGTAAGTGGCCGGGAAATTCGCATCGTGGAAGTCAACCCGGTCAAGTCTTCCTTGCGGACCGTCTTGACCGGAGCGGTCTTGTTCATGCTCCTGGACGTAATCATCGACCCGGTGGCGTTCCATGGGGACCGCTGGTTCCTGGGAAAAATCTATACCTACAAGGAGGAGGGGGAATATTTTCACATCCCGTTGACCAATTTCGCGGGATGGTTCCTGGTGGGGGCGGCCATCTTGTATTGTTTCTCAAGGGTCAACGGCTGGCTGGAGAACCTGCCGGGTTTCAAGGACGCGGGGATGAGGGACGTTCCGGGGAAGGCGCTGTTCGGTCCGGGGATCTATTTCGGCATCCTGGCGTTCAACCTGGCCGTCACGTTTTATATCGGGGAAATTCTATTGGGAATCTGCGGGACGGCGATCGGTCTGTCGATCCTGGCTACGGTCGTCTACAAAATCAGGAATCCCCGCGCGTTCGCCGGGCCAGCGTGACGCTGGACCCGGCATGCAAGGCAATGGCGGCGTTCAACGATCATGGGGCGCGGTCAACGTTGGGCTTGCCGCCCCTACGTCGAGTAGCCGGAGCTTCCGGTTCAGTATTGGAGACCCATGCTCCGGAGGAATTTGGTCTTGGCGACCACCCAGTACACCCCGAACGTGGACAGCGCCACCGCCAGGACGATGCCGACGATCATCAGAGTCACGCGCTTGGGATTGTCCTTGTAATAGTCCCGGATGTCATAGGCAAGGCTTTCCACCGTCCCCTCGTCGGGGTTTTTCCGGAACGTCCTGTCGATGGCGTCCCGGCCGTAGATGATCCCGAAAATAATCAAGATCATCAGAATTTCCATCGCTCCAAACATAAGCTATCGCCTCATGCGAACAAAGCGGGCGCCGGGATTTCCCGGGCCTCGTTTTTCCTCCAAGCGGATCAGTTTTTCCGGGCCGGAAACTTCCTTTTCGCTCTTGGCGCAACGAAAACCGTAATCGTCCAACCGGGTCTGCGGGTAGCTGTTGTTTCTGAATGAAGAATAGATGAACGTCGGCAGGTCTCGCCACGAACCGCCTTTGATTACTTTAAACTCCCCGCCAACGGGGCCGCGGGGATTGAGCTGGGCCTCATATTCGGAATAATACTCCCTATCGTACCAATCTTCCACCCATTCTTTCACGTTTCCGGCCATGTGAAAAACGCCGTATTCGCTTTTCCCCTCGGGCATGGAATCGACGGGGACCATCACTTTATACTGGATTTCCTCCGTCCACGCTTGCTTGTGCCGGGCGAGGCCGGGACCCGGCGGGGCGTCCCCCCAGGGATAGACCCTCCGGTCGATACCGCGGGCGGCTTTCTCCCACTCCGCCTCGGTGGGCAGGCGCTGGTTTTTCCACTGGCAATAGGCGTCGGCGCCGTACCACGAAACGTTGTTTACCGGAAACGATTCCAGCCCGGCCAGCGCGCGGAATGTTCCTACATATTCCAGCGGGCCGAACTTGTTGTCCAGGTAATATCCCTTGGCGTTGCCGGTTGCGTTCAAAAATTCCGCGTACTCCCCGGCGCTGACTTCATATTTGTCGATGAAATAATCGTCTAGAAAGACCTTGTGCTCCGGCCGTTCGTCCTCTCCCTTGACGTTCGAGCCCATGTAGAAAAATCCGGCGGGAACTTTCGCCATCCCGTCGGGGATTTTCGCGCCGGGGTTTTGCCCGGAATCCGGCGCGGCGCTGAACTTGGGCGCGGGGGAGGCGTCGTTTTTGCCGTGCAGGCGGGCAAGCAGGTCCCGCGCTTTCCCGGCCAACGGGGCGTCTTCCCCCCGTTGCAGGTACCGGCCGAGGAACGGTCCGGCTTTTTCCTTCTGCCCGGACTCGTAAAACAGCCAGCCGGCGAAATAATCCACTTCGGGGACCTGGGGGAATTTCCCCGAGGCTTCCTCCAGGTCTTTTATCATCCCGTCCAGCGAGGCGGAGTTCCCGGACGACAAGGCCTTTTGGTACCAGGTTTCGGCCTCGGCGAAGTTTCTTTCCAGCAGATGATACAGGCCGAGGTTCATCCAGGCCAAGGCGGCGAACCGGGCCGGTTCCCTGGCCTTGGACAAGCCGCGCCGGGTCCAGGAAATGGCCATCTTCATATCGCCCTTCTTGTAGTAAGTCCATCCCAGTTGAATATAGGCGTCCAGACGCTCGGGATGGTATTCGATGAGGTACCGGTACTGATTGATGGCCATGTCCAGGTTGCCCTTCCGGTAACTGATCTCCGCCAGCTTCGCCAGGACTTCCGGGTTCTCCGGGAACATGGCCTTCGCCCGGCCCGCGGTTTCCAGCGCCAGGTCGAAATTGCCCTGGAGCAGGTAAGCCGACGCCAGGTTCAGATGGCTTTGAAGATTTTGCGGGTCCAGATCGACCAGCTTCTGCAAATGCAGAAGGGCGGAAATGTATTTCTTCTGGTCGAGGTAAAGCTGGGCCAGGGAACGATGGGCCGGGATGTAGTCCGGGTCCAGTTGGGCCGCCTGCAGGAACGCCTCGATGGCCTTCTTTTGGTCCCCGGACTCGGAATAGGCGATGCCCAGGTTAAACAGGGTCGCCATGTCGTTCGGGTTGGCTTTCAGGGCCAGAAGATATTGGTCGATGGCCGCCTTGTACTTCTTCATCTCGGAATAGATGTTGCCCAGATTGTTCCGGGCCTCGGTCGATTCGGGATTGATTTTGGCGGAAAGCTCCAGGTACGAGACGGCCTTGCCGGGTTTGGATTTCCTGTAAAAAGCCATCCCGACGTTGGAAAAATAAGAGCCCAACGACTGTTTCTTCCCCAGGCTCTTCATGTAAAAAACCGGGGGCGGATTCTGGGGAATCCCAAAGCGGTCGAGATAAAAGGCGTCCGGGAAAGACGCGCCGGACTCCGTCGTTTCGATGTTGATGCGCGTCTGCCCCGATTCGTAACGCGCGAAGAAATGGTTGGGCAGGGCCACGCCGCGCAGGGGCAGGTTCAGCCGGTCGGCGACGATGAGGTACAGGAATGAAAGGTTCATGCAATAGCCCTTGCGGGAATCCAGCAGACCATGCAGGAAAATTTGCGCGGGGTCGAGCGGCACGCCGTCCTCGTCCACCTTGTCCGTGTAACCGTACCCTTCGTCTTTATGGACGATCTGCTTCAGGATCGCGACGACGGCGTCGGGCGACGTCTTCCCCGCGATGCCGCTTCTGACTTTTTCCGTCAATTGGTTCAGCTTGGCCCGATAGGGTTCAAGGTTCAAGGAAGGGTTCCACTCCTTGGAAACCTGCAACAAGGCTTCGGCAAGGTCGATCTGTTCGTCGGTCCGCGAAGGGATGGATTGGAGGGACTCCGGAATCGCATGGTCCCGGGGCGCCTCCCCCGCGGAAATCGAGGGGTTTGCCAGAAATAAAAGAAAAACCAGCCCTGTGAGTTTCCGCAAGAACAAGTTAGGGAAAGGCATTATTCGGCAACGGGTTATATTTTGAATGTTTTTATTATATCAGAGGAGTCCGCCTGTTGTGAGGAAATACGCTCCGGGACGGGATCACTTGTGGTAGAAGTTGGCGTAGTAGCCGTAGAGGAAAATCCAGAACATGATGCCCAGTCCGGCGGACATGCACAATACCCACGCCTTCTTGCTGTCCTTCTTCAAATTGTTCTTGTCTTCGTAGACGAAGGCGGAGTGGATCATCATCCCCATGAAAAACGACATCGCCAGGAACGCCAAAAACAAGACCAACGCCAAGGCCGGGGTCAATTCCATAAAACCTCCTCAATGGCTTTTCTCCCCCTTGTAAGGGGGCCTGGGGGGATTCGCGCTACTCGACATAAAGGCGGATTGGCGCGGTCCAAATTGCCCTCGATGATCGCCGCTCGCCGTCCGATTCAAGCCTGTTGGGTCCAGCGGCACGCTGGCGCGAATGGGGATTTCAAATCCCCCCTCGCCCCCCTTTGGCAAAGGGGGGAGGGGGGGATTTTGCAAGGGGGAATAAAACAAAGACGCCTTTTGCGCGGGCCTTTTTCAAAAAAAGTAACCCGATTCCGCTATCCCCAACATCGCCAGCGCCTGAACGATCCCCACCAGGGCGCCGACGATCAGGGCGAGTCCCGATACCACCCAACACAAGATCATGAGGATTTCCCGCGCCGTCCGCCTGTTTGTCGCCGCGCTGATGACGGCGGTCAACACGAAAACCACGATCGCGGATATCAAGTAGTAGCGGGGGGACATGTAATGGGAATTCTACCAACAATCGCGGAAAAGGGTTAAAAATAAATCGCGGACGGCCTTTGTCCCGGTCACGGCGTTTTCTCCACGCGGATCACGTTGGTCCATTGCGGGATGCCGACGGGGATGCCGGAGGTAATGATCGCCCGGTCGCCTTTTTCGAGAAGATGGCGGCGTTTCAGGATGCGGAAGACCGTCGCCACGTCCTCCGAAAAGTCGCGTTTCTGTTTCCACAGGAACGGCACGGCGCCGCGGAGCAGGGTCAGCTTCCGCGCCCGCCGCGGGTCGGAGGTGAAGGAGAAGATCGGGACCATGGGACGCGGGCCGGAAACCTGCCGCGCCGTCCCCCCCGTGAGGGTGAAGATGATCAGGGCCTTGGCGTTCAACAGTTCCACCATGCGGTTCGCCGAGTAGGTGATGCCGAGGTTGATCGGCGGGTCTTCCTTGAAGTACCAGCTCCACGGCAGGATCCGCTGGTGCTGGCGCTGATACGCCTCCATCTTGCGCGCGGTCTCGGACATGACCGCCACGGCCGCCTCTGGATATTTCCCGACGGCGGTCTCCGCCGACAGCATGATGGCGTCGGCGCAGTTCATCACCGCCTGGGCGATGTCCGAGACCTCGGCGCGGGTCGGCCGCCGGTTGGAGATCATCGATTCCAGCATCTGCGTCGCCACGATCACGGGCTTGCAATGCACGGCGCACAGACGCATGATGTTCTGCTGGACGATGGGGACCTCGGCCAGGTGGATCTCGATCCCCAGGTCGCCCCGGGCGACCATGACGGCGTCGGAGGCCTCCACGATCTCCTCCAGGTTCTCGACGGCCTTCTTGCGCTCGATCTTGGCGACGATCTCCGCGTCGCCGCCCGCGTTGCGGATCAATCGCCGGAGTTGATGGATGTCCCGGGCCGAGCTGGCGAAGGACAGGGCCACGAAATCGACGCCCTCCGCCAGGCCGAACGCCAGGTCGCGCTTGTCCTTGGCGGTCAGCGGGCTGGCGGAGATCGCCGCGTCGGGCATATTGAGCCCCTTGAAGTTGGACAGGCTTCCTCCCGCCTCGACCGTGGCGGCCACCTCCTTGCCGTTGACCTCGGTCACATGGACGCAAATGTTGCCGTCGTCCAGATAGACCCGGCTTCCCACCCGCACCTCTTTGTGGAAATTGCGGTACTGGACGTGAATCAGGCCGTCCCGGCCAGTCACTTTTTCGGTCGTGAACCGCACCCGGTCGCCGCGGTGCAACTCGATGAAACCGTTCTCGAACTTCCCGACGCGGATTTTGGGCCCCTGCAGGTCCAGGAGCACTCCCAGGTGGGTCCTCAACTCCTGCTCCGCCTGCCGCACCCACAAGATCCATTGGCGGAGCGGGTCGTGGCGCCCGTGGGAAAGGTTCATCCGGAACACGTTGACCCCGGCGGCGGCCAGTTCCTTTATTCCTTTTCTGCTGGCGGTGGCGGGGCCCAGGGTGGCGATGATCTTGGTCAATCGGGGCGGCGTGGTCATGCGGTCTCCATGGTAAGGCGTTCTGGCGTTAACCCCTCCGCGACCTCGGGGAGTTGGTGTACGCTTGCGTGATGTTGTCGCGGAACGGCATGGTCATCAAGTTGAGGAACGAAACGTCCCCGGGCTTCCGGAAAAATTCGACGCCGATGACGATCTCCGGTTGCGGTTTCGCGGCGTCGTGGATGTAGGTGCCCAGCAGACGGTCCCAGAGCGAAAGGTTGAACCCGAAATTGGAATTGGTTTCGCGCGCCTCGACCGAGTGGTGGATCCGGTGCATGTCCGGCGTCACGAACGCCCAGCGCAAGGCGTTGTCCAGGGGCGCGGGCAGGCGGATGTTGGAATGGGTGAATTGCGACATGCCGTTGAGGACCGCCTCGAACGTCATCGCCGCGAGCGGCGCGGGCCCCAGGAGCAGGACCAACCCCACCTTGTAGAGCATGGAGCCCAGGATTTCGACCGGGTGGAAACGCAGTCCCGAGGACACGTCGAGGTCCAGGTCGGAATGGTGCACCACGTGAAACCGCCAGAAGAAGGGGACCATGTGGACCACGACGTGCTGGATATAAATCATCAGGTCGAGAAAGACGAGCGTGAGGAGGAATTCAAGCCAGGAGGGGAGGTCCCAGTAATTGAGTACGCCCCAGCCTTTTTCCTGGGCGAACTGGGCCGCGCCGACGGCGGCGGCGCCGAACGCCAGACGCCCCGCGAGGATATCCAACCCGGTGATCGCCAGGTTGATCGCCAGCCGGCGAGGCTTCGAATCCACCAGGGGATGACGCGGGATCAACCGTTCCAGGAGCAACATGCTCAGGAACACCCCTAGAAAAACGGAGAATCGGATGGTGTTTGCGTCCATGGGGTCTTTACTACGGGGAGTCCATAATAGGGCGGATGCGCGTTTTATGAACGAGTCCACGGCCCCTTTTGGGAAGGGAGCTGTGCATAACTCCCGTTTTGCCGGGCGGCCTTCCGTTCGTCATCGCGAGCCGTCCACTTGCCGTGGGGGCGACTGGCCAGTCCCGAATGGCCCTCGATGACGCTCATTCGCCATCCGAGTCAAGCCCACTGGCTCCAGCGGCACGCTGGGCGTGGCGATCCAGAACCTCTGGATTGCTTCGCTCCGCTCGCAATGACGGCTTGGCGGATACTTACGCAAAGCTCTCCGTTGGAAAAGGAGGCTTGGGCTTAGTGTACCGTTTATCGCTCAAAAAGTAAAAAAACAAAAACGTCCGCGGTAATCGTAAACGGGCCGGAGAGGACCTTGACGGGCTTGTCTTTTTTTGACG
>JACRGP010000026.1 GCA_016217765.1 Nitrospinota bacterium
ACCCCGGGGGCGACCCGGGCGAGGCTGTTCCTCCAGTCCTCGCAAACGCTCAAAGTAGAAACGCTTGCGCCACATGCTAACCACCTCGCGCCGGGTGTCCAGGCGGCGAGCGAGTGTGTCATTGGCAAGACCCGCGGCGGCAAGGAGGATGATCTTGGCGCGGACGACCTGGAAATACGGCAACGTATACTTCGTGGAACGCAAGGATAATTCATGTGCTTCGTCGGGAGACAGGACTATATTATACGGGCTTTCTCGCGGCATAAAAGAGACTTCCTTCGATCTCCGCTATGCCACGAACGCTACGCTCGATCAATCGAATAATACGTTAGTGTGTTTATAAAAATAAGTACTTAGGCGGAATAGCCGAGGGCGCCTTCCAGCTTGGCGCCGGAAAATTGCGCCTTCGAATGCGTGGCGCCTTCCAGGTTGGCCTTGCGGAGGTCGGCGTTGGTCAGGTTGGTCCCGATCAACACGGCCGAGCGCATGTCGGCGGAATGGAGGTTGGTGTCCGTCAGGTCGGCGAAGCTCAGGCTCGCTTCCTTGAGGTTGGCGTGGGTCATTTTGGCGTGGGTCAGATTGGCGCGCCCCAGGGAGGCGCGCGCGAGGTCGGCCTTGGTCAGGTCGGACTCTTGAAGATTGGCGCTGGACAGGTCCGCCCCCGAAAGGAGGGCGCCTTTAAGATTGGCTTTCTTCAGGTTGGCGCCGTGCAGGTTGGAATTGGACAGGTCGGCCCCGCTGAAATCCGATTCGACAAGGAACGCCCCGCTCAGGTTTGAACCGGTCAAACACGCTTTGTGGAAATTGCATCTCGAGAGCGTCAGTTTTTGAAAGTCATACCCTCTCAAGTCCAACCCCGAGAAACTGACGCCGTCGATGTTGGGTTTCTTCCCCGCCCTCAACAGCCTCAACAAATCCGACGCTTTCGAGGTGTGGGTATGATGATGTGCCATGGTCTCGCTTGTTGACGCGGTGGTCCGGATTTTCCAGAAGCCTCGACAGGGCCGGGATTCAAGGTATTCCAGCCCGCTCATTATCATAATTCAATAGCGTTCGAAATGCGAACAAAATTGCCGCCGGTTCGCATCCTCCCTAAGAGTTCGCCGGGCCCTCGCCGGTCCCGGACGGGCGGCCCTTGCGCGCGAACAGTTTTTTGAGCCTTGCGCGGTTTTCCATCGCCAGCAGAAGGTAGAACGGGGCGTATTCAAACCAGGGTATCCAGACGGAGTATTGGCGGATTTCTTGGTAGTCGAAATAGAAATCCAGATAGTACAACCCCGTCAAACCCGTCAGCAGAATCCAGGACCGGTGCGGGAACAAACACAGGAAGGGGACCGACCAGCCCAGGTACCACGGATTTTGCACCGGGCTGAGAAGAAACGCCAGGGCCATCATGACGAAAAGGCTCTTCAACGTCCGCGTGGGCAACGGATCCGGCCGCTCTTCCCCGGCCTTGCCGGAAGACAAAAGGTAAATCAGCGTCCCCAATAAAACCACTGCGACCGCCGCTTTGCTCAAGAAGGTCGCCAGGTTGGTGGAGAGCGGAAACCCTTCCACGCTTTTGAGCCTTAACACGTCGCCGAAGAAATACACGAGGAGGGCGAACAGGCTGTCGTTGTTCTCCCAATGGACGGTGTAGGCCCGCAAACCCTCGAACGCCTTCCGGCCGATATCCAGAAACGGCGCGTACAGCGCCGCGACCGTGCCCAGGAACACGGCGGCGCCCAGAATGGGATACGCCGTCCTAGATTTTTCCGCCGACATTTCCTTGAGGTACAGCGGCAGGAGGACCAGCGGATACAGTTTTCCCAGCACGCTCAACGCCAATAGAAGCAGGGCGGGCAGAAAGCTCTTCCGCGCGAGAAAATAAATAGAGCCGCACAAACACGCGATGCCGAGGATGTCGAGATGGGTGGAGTTGAACGTCTCCTTGACGATGAGCGGCGACCAGAAATAAACCAGGCACAGGTTGGGGTCCTTCCCCAGGGTTTTCAAGGTCAGGACGATGAACGCCAGCGCAACAAGGTCGAAGGCGAGAAAAGCCAGGCGCAGGGCTAGAATGCTGTCCGGGCGGACCAGCGCGACCGCCCGGAAGACGAACTGCGCCAGCGGCGGATAGATGGTCGGGACCGCCGGATGATTGATCCGTTCGAAAAACCGCAGGGCCGTGTCGTTCTCCCACTTCAGCTCGTTGAGCCGCTCCAGGTCGCGGACGTTGCGTTCGTCGTAGGTCTGGCGGAGTTTTTCCGGATCGCGGATCTTGAGCGGCTTGAAGTCGGTTGCCTGTTTTGGGGCGTACTCGTAAGGGTTGACGCCGTTGGCGAAGACCTTGCCGTCCCACAGGTAGCGGTAGACGTCGTCCTCCTGGATCTGTTGCGAAGGCAGGATGACGGCGCGGAACAAAAGGCCCAGGAGCAGGATGACCCAGAACGACGGACGGTCCCGCGGATTTTTCAAGACCCAGGCGGCCGCGCCCGCATACAGGCCGAACAGGGCGAAGTAAAGCGCGAGGTAGGACAGGATGGGCCGGTCGGCGTACCCCTGGCCCCAGTTGAACTCGCGGGACAGCGCCGTCATGCCCAGGTAGAGGAGCAAACTGGCGGTCCCCAGGAAAATGAGCGTCAGCCGTTGCCGCATAAGCGCCGTTGGGATGGTTTCAGTAAAAGGAGAGGAGGAAAAATCCGCCGCGCGGGATTTTTTATCTAGCCGGGCGTCGAAAAATTGTTTAATGGTTTTTTGCCGTCATTCCCGTGCAAACGGGAATCCAGTATGTCCAAGGACTTTCTGGAAGAAGTGACGTCCGAAGAATGTCCGCTATAGGCGCCGATCGCTTTTCCAGTAGCCGCGTTCCAAACAATCACTTCGCTACCATTGCCTGAAACCAAAATTTTGCCGTCGGGACTGAATGCGACCGAATAAAAATCTTTTGATTGTAAATTGTTGCCGTAAATTAAAACTTCCCTGCCCGTATCGACCCCCCATGATTTCACTTTTTTGTCCATCCCGCCCGACACCAGAAACTTACCGTCTGGGCTGTAGGCCAGGGACGTTATGGGCCAAAATTCATTCCCCAACGTACGCAAGTGTTTTCCCGTCGCGACCTCCCATGATCGCATCCTTCCATCGCCGTTGCCGGAACTAATGCTTTTCCCGTCGGGAGAGAAGGCCAAGGAAAATATGTTGGTGGGTTTTAAAAGAATCGAAACTTGAGCGGATGCGAACGAGGGGCATGAGAAAACCGCAAAACCGAAAGCAAGCGCGAGGACCATTGGGGCCGGATGAAATATCCGAAACCCGTTCGGAAATTCATGATGCGGTTGCACGGAAGTTTTATTGGGGAATTTTGTAAACTTGGAGAAGCGGCGCCGAATATTTAAAGCTTCTATTTTCATTTTCACCGCAAGTTGTGTTTTCCGGAAATTTTAAATTCCGCCTAAGGCTACGCCCGCGCCCCGCTTCAACCTCGTATTATCCGTTATCCTTCGTTCGAAAAGAGGATTGGTTGTTCGCAAGGATCATATTTTTTAGACGGTTGCCTCAATCTTATCCCCTTGCCAAATATATTCAAGTAGATTTAATCTCTTCTGCCCGGCCAGCGGAACGGCGAAAAACTCCTTGGCGGTTATCAAGCTGGCAGGGAAAGGGAAGAGGACGGTTAAGATTTGCGGATTCCGAGATTGTTTTCCGGACACAAAAAAAGGGTTACCTGGATTTCAGGTAACCCCATAGCGGACGCTGGGTCCGAGTTTCTTCGCCGGGCTCGGGATGACGCCGTTGGTCCGTTGCCCCTACGGCGAGTTAGTGGTCGGGGCGAGAGGATTCGAACCTCCGACCCTCTGCTCCCAAAGCAGATGCGCTAGCCAGGCTGCGCCACGCCCCGTGATTTTTATCCGAAAAAACGGGAATCCCCCCAGCCCCCCTTTGCAAGGGGGGGAACGGCGGGGTCCGTCGTTTAACGCTTTGAGTGCAGGTCGCTGACTTTCTTTCTCTGCTCGTCGGTCAACAGTTTCAGCACGGCGATCTTGGCGTCCACCATGGCGTGGATGGATTTGGATTTGATGCCGGCGATCTTGTCGGCCAAGGCATGCATGGCGGCTTCGTCCACGGTCGCGGAATGGGCCAGTTTGTCCATTTCCAGGTGGGCGATCTCATGGTCGGCCCCGGACTGGATGGCCTGCTTTTTGTATTCGAACCGCAGTTTCTCGATCTGGGCGACCTGGTCGGGGGTCAGGCCCAGTTTGTCCCTGAAGCAGAGGACGTGCTCGAAGGGGTCGGCATGGGCTCCGTGGGCAAACGACCCGTGGCCGTAACCTTTTACAGAGCCCGGATGGGCGGGTTCCTTGGAGGCGCTTCCTTCGGCCTTGCCGGCGGCGGCGCCGTGGTCGGGAGGCGTCTGGCCCTTGCCGTACTCCATGCCCATCCCGGTATGCGGCTCGGCTTTACCGCCGCTTCCCTCGGCCTTGGGGGCTTCGGCAACCCGGAGGCTCGCGGCCATCGCCGGCGCGGTCAGGGCGAACGCCAGCAGGCCGATGGAGGTTAACGTTATCAAGAATGCCGGTTTTCCTTTTTGCATGGCGATCTCCTTTATTACGGACGTTTTATTGCGCGCGTTAACAAGGTCGAAGGAATCGCCGGGATGCGGGGCTTTTTTTCGGACGGGATTCCTTAGAGCGTCTGACAAAATGAACCATTTAGCTCGACCCTCAAATTACTCCCCTCCCTTGAGGGAGGGGGCTGGGGGAGGGTG
>JACRGP010000170.1 GCA_016217765.1 Nitrospinota bacterium
GCTTTTTAAGCCGGTCGACGGCGCCCTCGATCGGCTCGGCGAGGAAGGAAACCGCGGCCCCGCTCCCGCTCGAACCGCCCGTCCACCCATCGACAAAGCGCAGGGCGATCCGTTGACCTCCGATCTCGAACTCGGACCAGTCATCGCGCCGAAATAAAAGTTTCAGGCCCAGGGCGTTTTGGTAGAAATCCACCGACCGGTCCATGTCCGCGACGCAATAATGAGTAAAGGCTATTCTTCCGATCATGCCGGGTTCCTCAATCTGGTTTAAGGGGTTGCTTTTTACGGGCCTCAAAGGGTTCGTCCCGCCGATTCTTAATTCTTTTTAATTCAGGGGGATTTATTTTACAATCCGGATTTTGGGCCGGTATAATAATATCCACATGCGAATTTCTGTCCCCCTTTCCAATAATAAACCTATGGAGAGTCTTGTGCGCGCAACCAAACCCTTCCTGTTTCGCAAGGTAATCGTTTTATCGCTCTTTCTCTTTTTCAGCGCCTGGGGAGTCGCGGATGCCGCGAAAAGGGAAATCCACACGCTCGTTTTGAAGAACGGCCTCTCCGTGTTTCTTGTTTCCGACCCCGACGTGCACCGTAGCGCGGCGGGTCTGGCGGCCGGAACGGGTTCCTTGTACGATCCCCCGGATAAAATGGGATTGGCCCATTATCTCGAACACATGTTGTTCCTGGGGACGAAGAAGTATCCCGACGTCGAATCGTTCAAGAAATACCTGAACGAAAATTCGGGGGCGAGCAACGCCTATACCGCCGACAATATCACCAATTACTTTTTCCAATCCTCTCACGAGTCCTTCGTGGGGGCGCTGGACCGGTTCAGCCAGTTTTTCAAGGAACCGCTTTTCGATAAAAAATACGCCGAACGCGAGGTCAACGCCGTCAGTAGCGAACACGATAAAAACAAGCTGGACGACGGCTGGCGCGCCAACTACATCAGGGACCAGATAGCGGAGCCGGGACACCCCCTGGCCCGATTTGCCACCGGGAACAAGGAAACCCTGGCCGGCGACAACCGTCCCGCGCTTTTGAAGTTCTACAAAAAGTATTACTCGGCTTCCAACATGAAGCTGGCCATGATCTCGAACCTGTCGCTCAACGAGCAGACCCTCCTGGTAAAAAAATATTTCGAGACCATTCCCGGTTTCCCGGTGGTTCCGCCAAAGATCGATCCGCAATTCCGAAAGCCGTTGAAGGACCAATACCGGCTTCTCAAGATCAAGACGATCAAGGACATCCGCCACCTGATCCTGGAGTTTCCCACCATACGGCTCATCGACCGCCAGGACGGCAAACCGGCCAATCTGATCGGATCGCTGATCGGTCATGAAGGGAAGGGCTCCCTGCTGTCGAAACTAAAGGAGGAGGGGCTGGCCCTGGGATTGTCCGCGGGCGCGGGTTACGGTCACCCGGACATCAACTCATTCGATATCAACATTTCCTTGACCCGCGAAGGGGTGAAACGTTACGAGAGGGTCCTGGAGCTGGTTTTCTCTTACATCAAACTGCTCAGGGAGCATGGGATCGAGGAGTATACCTTCAAGGAAGAGCAGACCATGTCCCAGATCAATTTTGACTGGAAAGACCCCCAGGAGGGCATGGGATACACGGCGGGAATCGCGGCCCTGATGCATTCCTACAAGCTTGAGGACGTCGAGACGCTTCCCTATCTTTATAAAAAGTTCGACCCGGAAGCCTGTAAGGCCGTGCTCGATACGCTGACTCCCGAAAATATGCTGGCGACCGTGCAAGTGAACGACGCGCCCGCGGACAAGAAGGACAAGTTTTATCAGGCGGAATATTCCATATCGCAGGTGGGCGGGGAAGCGTTCCGGAAGTTGAAGGACGTCCCCGTCATCGATGGACTGGGCTACCCGGTCAAAAACGATTTCATTCCCGAAAATCTGACGATGGCGGAGGAGGAGCCGCACCTCGCCCGGAACGACGATATCGCGAAAATCTGGTTCAAGTTCGACGATCGGTTCCGTCAACCGAAGGTTTACATGAGCCTCCGCATCGAAACGCCGCTGACTTACGATACGGTGACCCATAACGCCCTCAGCCAGCTCTACGCCGCCGCGGTCCTGGAAGGGTTGAACGAAAAAGTCTATCCCATACAACTGGCGGGGCTTTCCTATGCCCTGAGCGCGGTCAAGGAGGGAGTGGTCTTGACGGTGGGGGGATACTCCGAGAGGATTTCGGACCTGGTCAAACTGGTGGCCGCGAACCTGGTCGAACTCAAGATCGACGACAAGAAGTTCAAGGACCTCAAGGAAGCCATCGTGCTCGGACTGGAAAACCGCAAGCTGTCCCAGGCGTATGCGCGCGGTTCGTATTACGCCTCCTTGATGTTGCTCGAGAAACAGTACGACGAGGACGATCTCATCGACGCTTTCGCGCCGTTGACCTTGAACGATTTGCGGGAATATGGAAAAAAAATGTACGAAAGGGTTTTCGTCACCGGCATGGTGCATGGCAACTGGCCGGAGAAGAAGGCGCTGGAAAGCGTCCAGACCTTGCTGGACGCCATGGCGAGCCGGCCTCTGCCGGAGAAAGACCGCTTCAAGCAGGTCGTTAGAGTCCTCGATCCCGGCGAGAAGGTGCAGTTTTCCAAAAAGGTGGAGGACCAAAATAATTCCCTGGCCTACATCATGCAAGTCGGGAAACGCGAGTTCGACCTGCAGGCCAAGGTGTTGATGGCCGCGTCGGTCGTGGAATCCGATTTCTTCACCCAGATGCGGACCAACCAGCAATTGGGATACGTGGTCTGGAGTTTTCCCCTGCGGTTCGAGGACCGGTTGTTTTTCGAATTCGTGATCCAGTCGGCGACGTTCGGCCCCTTTGAGATAAAACAGCGCGTCGAGACCTGGCTGGCCAAATCGGGCGATATTTTCGACGCCTTGAGCGACGAGGAATTCGAAAAGCACCGCGCCGGGCTCGTCGTGTCCCTGGAGAAGAAAGGCGACAGCATTGCCGAGGCCGCCGGCGAACTCTTTTATTTCGCCACCGAGGAGAAGGGGGATTTCCAACGCAAGAAAAAGTTGGTCCAGACGGTGAAAGACTTGAGGAAGGAAGACCTCGGGGAATTCGCCCGGACGTTGTTTCAAAGCCCCGACTCCCCGCGTTTGGCGATCCTGATCCGGGCCAAGAACAATGATGATCCGGTCCCCCAGGGCGTGTTGGGGGAAGTCTCGCAATTCACCGCCCGCAAGAACCGTCAAGCCATGCGTTGATCTCCATGAAGCTCCTCTCCATTTTAAAACGCGGTTTTACACTCGCCAGGGCGGGACTGGCCGCGCGGGACATCCGCGCCGCCCCGGACGAGGAAAACCGGGAGCGGGCCAAACATTATCTCGTCGAACTGCTGGGCAAGGCCCGCGGTTTGCCCGCCAAGGTCGGCCAGATGATGACCTTGGGCGGCGAGGACGAGGAACTGCGGCAAACGCTGAACGACGCGATTCCCCCTCTGCCGTTCGCTCAAGTGGTCGAAATACTCGAGAAGGCCTGGGGCGTCCCCTACGGCAAGGTCCTCCGTTCCCTGGAGAAAAACGGCAAACCCGCTTCCTTGGGCCAAGTCCATTTCGGGCGTCTCAAAAACGGCCGGGAGGTCGCGGTGAAGGTCCGGTTCCCCGACATAGCCCGGTCGGTTGAGGCGGAACTCGAACTGTTCGGCTGGATGCCTAAAGTGGGACCCGTGGCCCGCTGGGGTTTCCATCTGGAGGAATACCGCGACGTCTTTTGGCGGAATTTTTCCGAGGAACTGGACTACGAATCCGAAATGCGGCATCAACAAAGGTATCGCGAGTTGGCCGCGCCCTTGAAGGACGTCGTCGTCCCGGAAGTTTTCCCCGACCTGTGCCGTCCGAACGTCATCGTCCAGGCCCGCGAGGACGGGATTTCGCTGGACACAGCCGAAAAGATGTCCCTCCCCGAACGCCGGTCGATGGCCCGCGCCACGCTCCGCCACTGCCTGTACATGCTGTTCTTCCACGGGCTGGTCCATTCGGATCCCAACCCCGGCAACTTCGCCTTCCGCCGAATGGGACGGGAAGAGTACGCGCTGATCGTTTACGATTACGGGAGCGTCCTGGAAATCCCGGAAAATATGAAATTGACCCTCCTGCGCATCATCCTGGCCTTGCAATACCGCGAGCCGCTGGATCCCGCCGCGTGTCTCGCGGCATTGGGGTTCGACCCGGAAAAGCTGGCGGACTTGCGGCCCGTCCTGCCGGCCCTGCTCGGCGTGCTGTTCGACCCGTTCACCACCGACGCCCCATACAACATGGACGACTGGAAAATCAGCGAGCGGTTCGACAACATCGCCGGAGAGTTGAAATGGTGGTTCCGCTCGGCGGCCCCCGCCAAACTCATTTTCATGATGCGCACCTTGTACGGGCTGACCGCCATGCTGAAACGCTTGCAGACGCCGCTACCGTGGCGGTTCATCTTGAACAACCTCTGCTCGGAGATGTATCCCGCCGCGCGCCGCATCGTCATCCCCGATTCGTTGCCCGCCTCCCGTCCGGCCCCGAAGTTCAGCGGCGTCGCGGCCTATTTGAAGGTGCACGTGATCAAGCCCGGCGGCAGTGAAGTGCGGCTGACCATGCCCGCCCGGGTAGCCGAAGACCTCGAAGACGTCATCGATCCCCCCGTCAAGGAATCCATCGTCCGGCAAGGCATCGACCTGGTCGAGATCCAGCGGCGCATCGCCCGATCCGGGTTCCTGCCCCAGGAAGTGTTTGAGCTTAAAGATCCCCAACGCCATGTCCGCGTCTGGTTGGAATAACGGCTCAATAACAACGGCAGGCCTGAACGAGGGATTTTTTCATTAACGATATTAATGAAAGCTTTTTAATTCAATAGCGCTTGCTCTCGCCGGCGCCCATCGGGCAGAATACCATTGCGCGCCGCCCGTCCTGTTGGGCGTCCGCTTCTAACACGATCGCATGAAAACGCCTGGTTTCAAACCAAACCGTTTCGAATTCTTATGGCTGGGGGCGCTGGTGGCCGCGTTTATTCCCGGCATGGCCTTGGGCGAATCGCCCGACGCGAAAATCCGGGAGGCCGTTTCCAGCTACAACCGGCAGGAATACGAAAACGCGGCGAAACTGTTTCAAGACGCCCAGGCGGACCGGCCCGGCGACCCCCGCCTCGCCTATAACCTCGGAAACAGCGCCTACAAGCTGGGAAAATTCGATGAAGCCGTGCACGCTTACTCCAAGACGACCGCCGCCGACTCGACCTTGAAACAAAAATCCCTGTACAACGCCGGCAACGCTCTTTTCCGCCTGGGTAAGCTCGAGGAGGCGGTTTCCGCCTACAAGGAAGCCTTGAAGCTCGACCCCAACGACATGGACTCCAAGTTCAACCTGGAGTTCGCGCGCGAACAACTCAATAAACGGCAACAACAAAAAAACGAAAAAAATCGGGATCGGCAAGATAAAAAGGACAAGGATTCACAAAAAGACAAGGGCGGGCAGGGCAATTCCTCCTCCACGTCCGGCCCGAACAAGAGCGATGACGCGAAGGACAAAAGCGAAAACGGCCGGTCCGGGAAAAAAGAGGACCGGCAGGACAAGCCCGGAAAAGGCGAGCGGGACCAAAACAAAC
>JACRGP010000171.1 GCA_016217765.1 Nitrospinota bacterium
CCTGGCCCTGGTATTCTGGCTTTTGAAAAACCTCAACTCCTTGAAGGAATCCGTCTCCAAAGTTCAACAAGCCTTGATCGACCAGGATTACCGTATGCAAGGCGGGTGGGAGAATAATTCGGAGAAAATCGAGAGACTGGCCGCGCTTCTGACCCCGTCGGGATCGAGGTTGCCCGCGCATCGCGTGGAACTTGAAAATATTCAAAAGACCCTGGTCGCGCGCGCCTCGGACGTCGACCTCCTGACCCTGGCCCGCGAGGACAACATACTGATCTCCACCGGTTGTTATGGGGAGGGCACCTGCGGCCAATGCGCGTTCACCGTCGTCAGCGGCGCGGAGAACCTGACCGCGCCAACGGAACAGGAAAAAACCTCCTTGAACAACCTCGGCTTGAACGACGGAAGACGCCTGGCCTGCCAATGCAAAATCAAAGGCGATCTAACGGCAAGGTTGGTCAATCCAGTCCAGGGCATGAGCGATTTTTCCTGAGAGTTTTTTTACTTTTTGGAGTATTTTTTAAAATACGCCCCTACGCCTCCGAGCAAAACCAGGTAAAACGACAGAAAATATTTTTCCCGCCACAACCTCTCGCCGGACTCGCCGAGAATCTTGGTCCATTCAAAACGAAACTGGCAATAAGAGTAAAATGCCCCGTACGCCGATCCCTTGACGCCGTCGATCAAAATCGGCTCCAATTGCGAATTCGCCGGGAGCGTCAGATAAATCCCAACCCCGCTGGCGGGACGCTCCGGATCGGCCTTCAATTCCCAGAAGTGGCTTTGCTGTTTCGAGGGCGATTGCGGCGGGAACCAAATGGAGTGGATAACCCCGGCCAGATAATGGGTCCCTATTTTCGCGGGGGGGGGGAATTCCCCCACGTCGATAGTCGTCGAAAATAACGGTTTTGTCCCGGGACCGGTTTGGTAAAGATTGAACGTCAACGTCCCTTTCCGGGCGTCATCCTCCACATAAAACGGGATGATGATCCGGTTCAAGTTGGAACAGTTAGAAACGAAGGGCTGGACGACGGACTGTATCCGTCCAAAGTCCGGAGATCGATAAGGCTTGCCGACAAAGTTATGAATATCGTTATAGAAGAAGGCCCTCTCCATCAGGCCCGGCGGTCCCGCCAGGACAACGCCCGGGCTCAGCGCCATGAAAACGAGCCAGGCAAGAATGGGCATCATCGGGCGATGATGCGGCGCCAATCGAAATTAAAATGCGCCGTAGTGTAGAGGTTCTTTAAAATCGAGACCGCCGCGAGCGCCAGGACCGCCTTGGTCAGCAAATCAATGACGCTGTCGTATGTCCCCTGATCGAACAGAAATCCGGTCACGTCCTGCAGAGCGGGAAGACTCAGGAAAAACTCCGGGTTCAACGGGGCAAAAACTCCCAACGCGGCTGGCCGGGACCTCAGCCCACCAAGAAATATTAACGTCAGCAAGACATAAAAAACCGCCCGCCGTCGCGGCTGGCGTATCGCGAAGAGGACCGCGAAGGGAAGAAACCAGAGCCAATAGTGGGTGAAACCGACAACAATGCCCCCATTGACCGCCAGGAATATCAGCAGAAAATAATCGACCAACAGGGGATAATCGATATCTTTCCGGACGGCAAATAAGATATGGGCCGCGATCAGGGCGTAAATGCCCGCCTGGACGACGCGTAACGCCACGACTTGCAAATTCCGGGAAGCGTCAAAATTGTAAGAGACGTCCAGGAATATTTTAAAAACCGCTTTTCCGGATATCCAATAGAATCCGCCATAGACCAAGGCGACCGGCACGATGGCGATCAGGGAGAGACGAAGATAGTCCTTCAGGTTCCTGCCGGCAACCAATACCACGAGCGGCAGAAAAATTATCGGGAATACCTTGAAGAGACAACCCGCGGCGATGGACAAACAGGCCAGGTTTTCCTTGCCTTTTTGCAGAGAATAGTCACAAGCCAAAACCGTAAAGAACACCGGGATTAAATCGATCTGCCCCATCATGTAGGGAGCGTAAATCGCCAGGGGATTGACCGCCCAAAACACCGTGAAGGTCCGCCTTTCCTCGTCGTTCGACAACAATTTCCAGCCCACCGAGAGGAGCATTCCATCGAAAAACAGGTAAGGGACTTTCATCAAAAACAGGGAGAAAAACAGATTGTCGAAACTTATAACGGAATCGGACCCGCTCTCCGCAATGGAGCGTAAAAAGCTCTCGAAAGGCGGGAACAAGAATTGCGCGAGGAACTGGTACGCTGAAATGAAAATCAGCGCCAGCGGCGGATAATAATTCACCCCGTCAGAGGCGGCCCTTTCATACACATGCCAGTCGCCGTGCGCCATGAAAAAAGGGTATTTATTGACGTGAAGCAAATCCCCCTGCAAGGTGAACGGCATGACCAGCAGTCTCAGGAGAAAAGCGATCGCGACCCACTGTCGAATGGTTAATTTCCCGTCCACGGCGTTCCCTTGAAATATACGGTGGAATTATACCCGACTTGATCCACAAGGATTAAAAAAACTTGCCCGGCATCCGCATAAATTCAGTCCATTGACGCTGGCGAAAGCAAAGGCGAAAGGAGGGGGAGCCGGTTACAGGACCGGTTCCGGTTCGGCGGGGAAAAGAAGGCATTATCTAATGTAGCGGGCTACGGCGAACACGATGCCGGACACGGCAATAATCGAGCCGACCATCCACATGACCAAAACGCGGCCCATTTGCTCCACATCCGCCTTGGTGGCCATGTACTTTAACTCGGTCTCGATCTTTGTGTACAAGTTTCTCAAATCGGACTTGAGGGAGACGATATCCCCCTTTATCTGATTGACGTCCTGCTCTATCTGAATAATATCTTTTTCCGGCATACGTTGCTCGTTGGCGACCAACCAAAGTATATCCCGCGCAACGATATTTGTCCACCGGGAACGCCTTGCCAAAGACCCGCCCATTTAACAAAACAGCCCGATAAACCGGGCAGGATTGGAATGCAAATAAAGCCGCGTTTGACGGGCGCCGGTTTACAGGATCAGTTCCGGGGCGGCGAGGCTGTAGTAGGATTCGGGATGGTTCTTGACGTACAACCGGGGCAGGTCGTTGGTCCCATAGTGGGTGATGTACAGGAAGACGTGCTCCCGGGCGTTGATGCGCAGGGCCCAGGGATTGAAATCGTCGCGGTAGAAGTTCTCGTACCGCCGCATGGCGTCCTCGATGGTCAGGCCGGATTGCGGCGTGTAGTAATAGTCAAGGGCCAGGTCGTGCTCCGGGTTCTCCTTCACCGCGATCCCGTATTTCTCGACGGCCCCGAACACGGGGGCGTGCTTGTACAGGACGAAGAAATACATCTCCGCGGAATGGATGATGTCCTGGTTCGCCAGAAGAAAACGCCGGGTGTCCTCCGCCTCTTCCTGCGTTTCGCTGGGGAACCCGAAGAACCCCATGACGTGGCTCCAGATGCCCACCCGCTTGGCTTCCCTCAGGTTCGTCAGGGCCGCGTCGATCTTGGTGTCTTTCTTGACGAGTTTGATGATGCGCTCGTTGGCCGATTCCAGGCCGAAATAGAGCGACCGGCACCCCGAGGCGGCGGCCTTGTCCCAGACTTCCGGCTCCAGCAGGA
The DNA here is from genome assembly GCA_016217765.1 of Nitrospinota bacterium. Taxonomy (GTDB): domain Bacteria; phylum Nitrospinota; class Nitrospinia; order Nitrospinales; family JACRGP01; genus JACRGP01. The sequence continues at coordinate 3,605 of JACRGP010000171.1, forward strand.
GCGACTCGAAGCGGATCAGCGTCGTCCAGTAAATGTCCAGCTTCCGCTCGATCATCATCGGCGGCAGTTTGACGAAAAGGGCGGGCGGGAACGACTCGTCGGTGAACAGGAAGTGCCGGGCGTTGTATTTGTCTCGCAATGCGGCGAGTTCGTTGACGATCTGGTCGGCATGCTTGGCGCGGAACTGGTCGATGTATCCCGCGCCGTGGTCGCAGAACGTGCACTTGCCCCAATAGCAACCCCGCGTGCCGAGATAGGGGACGATCCGTTCCGGGGAAAAATACTTTTCCCACGGCAGGCCGTCGAAATCGGGGAGCGGCAGTTCGCTCACCCGCTCGGTGTGGAGTTTCTCGTTGACGCGCACCCGGCCCGACGCGTCCTTGTAGATCAGGTTGGGAACTCCCGAGAGGGGCGTCTGGTTGTCCAGCGCCTCGACCAGCCACGCCAGGGCGTGCTCGCCCTCGTAGCAGATCATCGAGTCGAACGCCTCGTCGAAGAACCGCCTCTTTTTGGCGAATTCGTCCTTCAACCGCGTGACGATGTTCCCGCCGACGGTCACGTGGATCCCCGGGTACTTCCGCTTGATCAGCTTGCAGAAGGTGATGCCCGACATGAGCTGGACCGGCGTGCCGATGGATATCCCCACCACGTCCGGGCGCTCCGCCTCGATCGCGGGGAACACCAGTTGTTTGCAGACGTCGATGTAGATGTTGACCTTGCCGTCGTCGGGCGCGTTGAGCAGTTCGTCGGAAATCCAGGGACGATACGCGTTCAGATTGCTCTCGACCGGGTAAAAATTGATGCTGGCGGGGTGGTACGCGATGGAGATGTATTCCATGACCTCGCGGAAGGCATTCAGCGCCCACTCGCACTTGTCCACGTCGTAAAATTCCCGCGACCGCATGATCTCCTTCGCCCGCAGGACTTTCCTGATGTGGCGCTCCAGGTCGATGAACTGGATGCGTCCGAGCGCCTCCTTGAGGTCCCTGTCCGCGGGGGATAGGGTCCCTTCGCGCTCCTGGGCCCGTAGCTCCTTCAAACGCGCCCGGATGCGGGACTTGACGAATTCCAGGAACTCCCGGCTGAAGAAATGGTCGAAGGACTCGACATTGATGTCCTTCTGGACCACCGGAATGCCTTTTTGCCGTAAAACCGCCGTGAGGCTGGGCAAGGCAAGGTATGGGGCCGTCGGCACCCATTCCGGCGGAAAAATCAACATGACCTTTTTCATGGCGGCGTTTTATAATCGGGCTATGGCGCTGTCGGGCGGAAAAGGCGTTGGCGCGCCCGTCTTGTATTGGATTGTCGATCCCGATATCGTACTTTATGGTATCATAACAACCAATAATCCAAGACCTGTAAATCATTTTAAAAGGAGTCAACCCTTTAAGATGTCTATTTATGAAACCAGCGCGGAAACCAAGGCCAAAATAATACTCGACGAGGCAAATCTGGCATTTTGCGAAACCGCCGAGCGTAAGGACAAACCGGGCGCCAGGACCCTGGACGGTTCTTGCTGGGACTCCGGGAAAATGGACGGGGAGTACGACGAGCGGGACTTCCACAGGATCCTGGAACTCCAGTTGCAGGCCGCCAGGATTTGCGACGAACGCCCCGAACTGGAGGAAAAAACGGCCCAACTGTTCCAGAAGGTCGCGGCCGAAAACGCCGGGGAAATCCTCAAGGACGCCCTGAGCGACTCCGGTATTCTGGAGCTGGGCAGGATCAGCGTCGTCATATTCCTGCTCCGTTTCCCGACGGTGCAATCGTTCGTGAACAAGGGACACCCCCTGGTGCTGGCGACCGACGAGTACATGCTGGAAAACGCCGACAAGCAGAATTGGCACGATTACAACAACATCGCCCGCGATATGGGCTGGTCGCCCTGACCCGTCTATGCAGTTAAGATACAAACTGGCGAAAGAGACGTTCAAGGGAAAAAAAGTCCCCCCCGCGGTCCGTACGACGGAGGACCACGTTTCCGAGGACCAGCGGGGCAACCGCTCCAGCGGCCCGGGAGACCCGATCCTGAGCCTCGGGGCGGACGACGTCACCGCCGCTCCGAAACCCGCCGCCCCTCCCCAGGAGGAGGCCGACTACTCCCGCCGGGACTTGTTCGGCTTTTTCCAGAAGTATGCGGACCGGGTCGCCAAAAAAGAACCTCCGCAAACCGAAAAGAAAAAGAAGAAACGGAAGGTAAAAAAGAAATCGACGGACGCCCAGACGGCCGCGCCGCTGGACGGAGAAACCGCCCCGCAACCCGCGGCAAACGCGGTCCAGGCGGAGGCGTTGGCTCCGCGTCCCCGGAAAAATTTTTTCCTCCGTCCGTGGGACTGGATCGTGGACTTCTTCCGCCCCATCCCGAGAGAATTGGAGGAACAACTGCTCGCCCAAGGACGGGCTTTGCAAGCCGCGTCCTCCGCCTCGGGAAAAAATAAAACCGCGCGGACGGCCGCCGTCCATAAAGCGGACGTCCAGGCCCTCCCCGCCGCCGACCCGTCCCAGCCGAATCCCCCGTCCGCGGACACAATCCCCGCAAACAAAAACCCGGCGCAAACAGTCTCCGGCGCGGACGCCGGACATGAAGAATTGAAGTTCGACCTCGTGGAAGGCGCGGGTGAAGACGAGGAGCCTGAACAAGAGATGAGCCGGCGCGGCCTGTTGCGCCAGGGCGTCCACTATTTCGCCAAGCCCGCGGTGGACTCCATCCAGAGCAAGATCGACAAGGTCAACGAGGCGGTCTCGAAAATCACCCGGCGTGTCCCCCTGCTCCGTCCTCCGGGAGCCCTCGGCGAGCGCCAGTTCCTGCAGGCCTGCACCCGGTGCGACGCCTGCATCCACGCCTGCCCGAAAGACGCCATCCGCAAGGCCCCGAAATCCTTTGGCATGCTGGTCCTGGGCACGCCTTACATCGACCCGATGAAAAACCCCTGCGTGATGTGCGACGGGCTCCCGTGCATTTCGGCGTGCGCCGACGGCGCGCTTCTGCCCGTGCCCGGCGGTCCGGCGGACGTCCGGATGGGCTACGCCATCCTGGACAAGGCCAAGTGCCAGGCCTACGGCGACACCTTCTGCCAGCAATGCGTCATCGACTGCCCGATCCCCGGCGCCATCACCCAGAAAAACGACAAACCCATCATCCATAAGGACGTGTGCACGGGATGCGGCGTCTGCGCGCGGTCTTGCAGTACCGTCAACATTCCCGTCGCCATCAAGGTCAAACCGCAAATGGTGATCGAGAGCCAAGCCCGCAAGCAGGAGGTGGAGAAACAGAAAGCGCTGGAAGAGGCGCAACGTCTGGCCGCCAAACGGTCAGCCGACAAGCAGGAACTCCTGGAACAGCAAGCCGCGGAGAACAAAGGCGCCAACGCCAGCGTGAACGCTGGACCCAACGCCGCCTCGCGCTGACGTTGAGGCGACCGGCGCGACGCCGGATTCATTAACGCCCCGCAAGCGCGGGGCGGCGCTACCCACCGGGAGCGTCATCGCCGCATTGCCTCCGAGCGGTTGCCCGGCCATTCCGAAAAACGGCCAGCAAAGCGAAGTTCATTTGTTCCCTCCCCCTTGAGGGGGAGGTCAGGAGGGGGTGAAAAGCCGGGCAACGCCCGGAGCGGAGGCGACGCGGCGATGACGCTGACGCGATCGCCGGAACGCGATTTCCGCCTCGGCGTCAGCCTGAGGCGGTATCGGGTCCAGCGTTCACGCTGGTCACCCTCCCCCAGCCCCCTCCCTCAAGGGAGGGGTTGATTTTTGTGTCGCGCCAATCCGTTCATTTTATTAGACGCTTCAAGTCCGTCCGCCACCCGCGAAAACGCGAGGCGGGGCGCCCTTCAGCCGGGAACCGGCAATTATCTTCTTGCATCTGACCCGCTATTTGAGTATTTTTATGGGTCTTTAGCCTCAAGACAACGTCGATCCCTTTCCAAACCAACCGTTTTCCATGGAAAATAAATTTCAAAGGACCCACTACTGCGGGGAAATCTCCGAAAACCATATAGGCTCCGACGTGACCCTGTGCGGATGGATTCAGACGCGGCGCGACCACGGCGGCCTGATCTTCATCGACCTCTGGGACAAGGAGGGCATCGTGCAGGTGGTCCTGAACCCGCAGATCGACAAGCTCGCCCACGAACAGGCGCAAAGCCTGCGCGGCAACTTCGTCATCGCCGTCAAGGGGAAAGTCCGCGCCCGGCCCGCCGACATGGTCAACCCCAAGCTCAAGACCGGCAAGGTCGAGGTCTACATCGACGACCTGAAAATCCTGAACAAGTCCAAGACCCCGCCCTTTTCGGCGTGGGAGGACGCGGAAGTCGCCGAGGCGATCCGGCTCAAATACCGCTACCTCGACCTCCGCGGGGAGGACCTCCAGCGCAACCTGAAGATGCGGTACGACATCACGCGCGTGGCGCGGGACATCCTGCATAAACGCCGGTTCACGGAAGTGGAGACGCCCATGCTCACCAAGAGCACCCCGGAGGGCGCGCGCGATTACCTGGTCCCCAGCAGGCTCAACCCGCAAAAGTTCTACGCCCTGCCCCAGTCGCCGCAACTGTTCAAGCAGATCCTGATGGTCGCGGGGCTGGACCGGTATTTCCAGATCGTCAAATGCTTCCGGGACGAGGACCTGCGCATGGACCGGCAACCCGAGTTCACGCAAATCGACGTGGAGATGTCGTTCGTCGACGAACCCCAGTTGTTCGGACTGGTCGAGGAAACGGTCTCGGCGATATACAAGGAAGTCCTGGGGATCGACATCCCGGTCCCGTTCCCCGTCCTCAAGTACAAGGACGCAATGGCCCGTTTCGGCAACGACAAGCCGGACCTCCGCTTCGGGCTGGAATTGATCGACGTGGGCGAGGCCGTGAGCGGCGCCGAATTCAAGGTGTTCGCCGACGCCCTGAAGGCGGGCGGGCAGGTGAAGGCCATCAACGTCAAAAAGAGCGCCGAGGCCCTTTCCCGCAAGGCCCTGGACGACCTCGCCGAAGTGGCGAAAACCTACGGCGCCAAGGGCATGGCGTGGATCAAGGTCAATCCCGACGGACCGCAATCGCCCATCGTCAAATTCTTCAAGAAGGAGGAGTTGGACCGGCTGATGGGGAAAGTGGGCGGCGAGGTGGGCGACGCCATCGTGTTCGTCGCCGACAAACCCAAGGTGGTGGCCGACGCGCTGGCGAACGCGCGCCTGGCGCTCGGCAGGCAACTCGGCCTCATCGACGAAAACAAGATCTGCCTGACCTGGATCACGGAGTTCCCGCTGGTGGAATACGACGAGGCGGAAAAACGCTACGTCGCCCTGCACCATCCCTTCACCTCCCCCTTCGAGGAGGACCTGGACAAGTTCGAAACGGCGCCGGACCAGATCCGCGCGCGGGCTTACGACCTGGTCCTGAACGGCAACGAGATCGGCGGCGGAAGCATCCGCATACACCAGAAGGAAGTCCAGGAACGGATGTTCAAACTGCTGGGGATCGGCGCCGAGGAGGCGGAGATCAAGTTCGGATTTCTCCTGGACGCCTTGCAATACGGCGCCCCGCCCCACGGCGGCATCGCCTTCGGGCTCGACCGCATCGCCATGTTGCTGGCCGGGGCGCGCTCCATACGCGACGTCATCGCGTTCCCCAAAACGCAGAAAGCCGTGTGCCTCATGACCCAGGCCCCCTCCGAGGTCGACTTGAAACAGATGAAGGAATTGAAGCTGAAGTACGACTTGTCCTGATCCCCGCCCCCAACGTGCCGTTGGATCCAATGGGCTTGACCCGGATGGCGAATAGGGGTCATCGAAGGCAATCGAGGCTTGGCCATTTCGCTCCGGGGCGTTCCCCGGACAACGTGCCGTTGGATCCAGCGCCGCCTCGCGCTGACGCCGAGGCGGGAATCGCGTTCCGGCGATCGCGGAGCCTCGTCGCCGCGTCGCCTCCGGGCGCTTGCCCGGTCAAGGGAGGGGAGAAATGGGCGCGAGTCCAACTTCGGAATTCAGGTTTATCTGGAGCAACGCGAGCGCTTGACTTGGGACGGGTTTCGAAAATTCAGGATTTTCTCCAAGGTCCAAGAGGGCCGCGACATCTGGTCCTTTTACCTCTCGCCGCTGGACGGCCAGCCCCTGCCGCCGTTTCTGCCCGGACAATACCTGACTTTCCAGGTCGCCGTCCCTGGAGCCTCCAAACCGGTCACGCGCTGTTACTCGCTTTCCGACAGTCCCTTTCACGCGGACTATTACCGGATCACCGTCAAGAAAATCCCGCCCCGCCCTGGCGACCCGCAAGGCGCCCCCGGACAGAGTTCGAGTTTTTTTGCCGACCGCCTGGCGCCGGGAGACCTCCTCGACGTCAAGGCCCCGCAAGGCCGATTCATCCTGGACGCGACCGCGCACACGCCCGTGGCCCTTTTGGCCGGCGGCATCGGCATCACTCCCTTGTTGAGCATGTTGAACGCCATCGTGGAGTCCGGCTCCAGGCGCGAAACCTGGTTTTTTCTCGGCGCGCGCAACGGGGACGAGCACATCATGAAAGACCATCTCCGGCGAATCGCGCGGGAGAACGCGAACGCGCGCCTGCGTGTCTGTTACAGCCGGCCGTCGGAAGAGTACGTCCTGGGCCGCGACTACCAGCACAAGGGACACGTCGATATCGACCTGCTGAAAAAGTTATTGCCGGGGAAAGATTTCGAATTTTACGTGTGCGGGCCGGCCGCCATGATGGACGCCCTGCGACGCGACTTAAAAGCCTGGGGAGTTCCGGAGGGGAGGATTTTCCTCGAGGCGTTTGGCCAAGCCCCGTCCGCGCCGCCGCCCGGCGTCTCCGGTAGCCGGGCCGGGATCGAAATCAAATTCGCCAAATCGGGCAAATCCGTCTCGTGGGACCCCGGCCGCCGGTTTCCTGCTCGACTTGGCCGAGCGCCACGGGATCGACATCGATTTCGGTTGCCGGTCGGGCAATTGCGGAACCTGTTGCGTCCGGTTGATCTCGGGGGAGGTCGATTATCCGAACGGGAACGAATTTCAGCCGGAGCCGGGGTCGTGCCTGACCTGTTGCACGGTCCCCAAAACCGATCTGACCTTGGACGTCTGAACCGGCGGGATGTGGGTCGGAGATTGGAACCCTCTCCTATATTCTCCCCTCCCTTGATGGGAGGGGGCTGGGACAGGAAAACCGATCAGGCGCCGCCGGAACCCCCGCGCCGAAGTAAACCTGTAAGCCGGGTTCTGTTCTCCATTTGCATGGAGCGGCGGTCATCAATCTAGGCCTGCCGTTGCCGGCAGGCTCAAGCGACCAACCCGAAAGCCTCGGACGAGCCGTCCTCGATTGCTTTCCTATTTGGTCTTGCTCCGGATAGGGCTTGCCAAGCTACCGCTGTCGCCAACGGTACTGGTGAGCTCTTACCTCGCCTTTTCACCTTTGCCGCCGGGACGGGAGACCCGCCCCGGGTTGGCCGTGTCTTTTCTGTGGCGCTTTCCTTGGGGTCGCCCCCACTCCCGGTTAGGGAGTATCCCGCTCTGTGGAGCCCGGACTTTCCTCTCCCCCCGGCCGCGGGCCGGGGACAGCGACCGCCCGGTTTACTTCGGCGCGGCGGTTTCGGTAACGGGTTCGGGGACCCAGTACAGGAACCGGTTGCAATGGATGCACTCGAAAACCTTTTCGCCGCTTCTGATCTCTATGACCAACTGCGGAAGAATCTGCTGAAAACACCCCTGGCATATGTGGCCCACGAGTCGCGCGACGGCATGGTCCCCCCTTAATTTTAAAACTTTTTCGTAGCGCTGGACCAGCTTGGGATCGGTCGAGCGGACAAGTTCGTCCCGCTTCCGGCGCGCCGCCTCCAGGTCTTTTTCGAGCCGGGATTTTTCCGCTTCCTTCCGGGACTTGTACTGGTTGAACTTTTTCTCTTCCTCCTGGTATTCCGCCTTGGAGCCGGGCAGTTCCTTTTCCCTGGACTCGAGCGTTTCCATCAGCTCCAGTTCCCGGTCCTCCAAGCCCGTTATTTTCCGTTCGATCGTTTCGACCTCCGCCAGGATGGCGGTATATTCCTTGTTGGTCTTCACGGAAGGGAGCTTCAGTTTCGTCTTGGACATATGATCGTTTTCGATCTTGACCTCTTGTTCCAACTGGCGGCTCCGGTTCTGGACCTCCTTGATCCGCGCGTCCGCGTCGTCGAGCTTCTTCCTCCTGGCCGCCAGGTCCGACTTCGCGGACTCGATCTGGACCGGGACCAGGGCGAGGCCTTTTTCCCAATTGGCGATTTCCGAATCGGTTTCCTGGAGCGCGATCAAGAACTGGAGTTGGGGGTTCATGGGGACGCTGTTTTGCATTTAGTCCATCCAAGCGCGGATTTTGCGCTGTTTAGGGGGAATTTTCATCCGTACACAAAATGTAGCATGCCGCCGGTTTGATTGCAAACCTCAAAATCCCCGCGGCCGGCGGCGTAAGTTGGGCCGGTAGTTTTTAAGAGCGTCTAACAAAATGAAGTATTCCATAACTTCCTCCCCCTTGACGGGGGAGGCCAGGTGGGGGTGAAAAGCCAGCCCACCCTCCCCCAGCCCCCTCCCGCAAGGGAGGGGAGCAGGTATGGGGTCAGACCATCAGTTCATTTTGTTAGACGCTCTAAGGGGAATGCAAAAAGGCCCGGAGGGACGGCCCCCGGACCGTCAGGCCCGTTTGAAGGAGAGCGACTTGTTTTCCCAGAAAAGGACGCAAACGCTGGCGATAAAGATGGAGGAATACGTGCCCACGAAGATGCCCACCAGCAGGCTGAAGGCGAAGCCGTGGATGATCTCGCCGCCGAAGAAATAGAGGGCGATGACCACCAGCAGGGTGCAACCGGAGGTCAGGATGGTCCGGCTCAGCGTCTGGTTGACGCTGGCGTTGATGACGTCGAACAATGAGGTTTTGCTTTCCCGGCGCGCGTTTTCGCGGACCCGGTCGTAGACGACGATGGTGTCGTTGAGGGAATACCCTATGAGGGTCAGGAACCCCGCCACCACGACCAGGTCGAACTCCATATTGAGCAGGGAAAACGCTCCCAGCGTGATAATCACGTCGTGAACGGTGGCGATGATGGCCCCGACGGCGTAACGGAGTTCGAACCTCCAGGCAATATAAACGAGTATCCCGATGAGGGAATAAAATATGGAAAGGAGGGCCTTCATGCGCAGGTCCTTGCCCACTTTCGGGCCGACAATTTCCACGCGGTCGACAACGATGTCTTTCACGCCCAAGGCTTGTTCGAGGCCGTTCTTGATGCGCGATCCCACGTCCTCGAGCTTTTCCTCCGACTTCTGGACGCGGATCAGGATTTCGCTCCTGGAACCGAATTCCTGTATGGCGCTGTCGCCGAGCCCCAGGTTTTTCAAGCCGTCGCGCACGTGGTCCAGGGACGGCGGCTCCTTGAACTTCAACTGCACCAGGGTCCCGCCCGCGAAATCGATGCCGTATTTGAGCCCCCCGCGGAAAACGACCGATAATATGCCGATGAGGATCAGGGCCCCGGAAAAAATCAGGGCCAGCCGGGCCCTTCCCATGAAATCGATGGTCGTCCTTTGCTTGAAGAATTCCATGTCAGATGCTCAACCGATCCAGTTTCTTGCGGCCCAGCGCCAGGTCGAAAATGACCCGGCAGGCAAAAACCGCCGTGAACATGCTCGCCACAAGGCCGATGCACAGGGTGATGGCAAATCCCTTGATGGGCCCCGTCCCGAACTGAAACAGGACGACGGCGGCGATCAAGGTCGTGATGTTGGAGTCCAGAATCGTCGTGAACGCCTTGTCGTACCCCGCCTCCACCGCCGCGCGGACCGTCTTCCCGATCCGGAGTTCCTCGCGGATGCGTTCGTAGATCAAAACGTTGGCGTCGATGGCCATGCCCACGGTCAGGATGATGCCGGCGATGCCGGGCAGGGTCAAGGAAGCCTTGAAATAGGCCAGGGACCCCATCAACAAAATGACGTTCAGCACGAGAGCCAGGACCGCCACCAGACCGGAAAGCCGGTAATAGACGATGATGAAACTGAACAGCAGGACGCACGCGATGATCGCGGAGAAAACGCCCTTTTCGATGGAATCTCTCCCAAGAGAGGGCCCAACGGTCCTGTTTTCCAGGATCACCACGGGGGCCGGAAGCGCCCCCGCCCGCAGGACGATCGCCAGGTCGTGCGCCTCGTCGGTCGTGAAATGTCCGGTGATCTGCGCCCGCCCGCCGGCGATCTCGTCCTGGATCACCGGCGCGGAATACACGTTGTTGTCCAGGATGATCGCCAGACGCTTGCCGACGTTCTCCTTGGTCGTCTGGTGGAAGACCATGGCGCCCACGCTGTTGAACGCGATGGCGACATAAGGCTGGCCGAATTCCGAGTCGAAGCGCACCTCGGCGTTGGTCAAGGTTTCGCCGGTCAGAATGGTCCGCCTTTTCAAAAGAAACGGTTGCTTGGAGGATTCGCCGGTCTCCTTGTCCACTTGCCGCTGATGCAATATCTCGTCGCCTTCGGGGAGGTTCCCGGCCAAGGCGTCCTGGACGCTACGCTGGTCGTCCACCAGTTTGAACTCCAGGCGCGCCGTCTTGCCGATGAGGTTGACCGCCCGCTCGGGATCCTTGACTCCCGGCAACTGGACGAGGATTCTCCGTTTGCCTTGCACTTGGATGGTGGGCTCGGTCACGCCAAACTGGTCCACGCGGTTGCGAATGGTTTCCAATCCCTGATGGACGGCGTTTTCCTCGATCCGCTGGACTTCGCTTTTATCCAGATTGAAGGTGAGTTCCGCCCCCGATTCGGCGACCTCCCCTTTTTTAAGGTAGGGATAACCTTTTAAAATCTTATCTACTTGGGCGGCGTCAACGGCGTCCGCGAGCGTCACCCGGACCCGCGAACCCTCCAAATGGGCGGAGACGGACTCCACTTCGATATCTTCGTCCTGGATCGCCCGTTTGATGTCGTCGGCTATCCGCTCCAGACTGGCTTCGACGGCTTTGTCCGCCTGGACTTCGAGGACCAGGTGCATACCGCCTTGCAGGTCGAGCCCCAGGGCGATTTTTTCGTTCAACGGGTAGGCCAGCCAGGTCGACCCTGAAACCACCGCTACGATCAAGGGAATTTTCCACCGCAGACTTTTGAGCATATTCTTGTCGTCTCTTTATTCCTTGGAAGGCTCGCTTTTCGTCACGCCTATGGACGACCGGTTGATCTTGATCCGGACGTTATCGGCTATCTGCAGGGTGACGATATCGTCTTTGACTTTACGGATGGTACCATGAATACCGCTCAAGGTAACCACGTTATCCCCTTCCTTCAACGCGTCGAGCAGTTTGCGCTGTTCCGCCTGTTTTTTCCGTTGCGGCCTGATCAAGATGAAATAAAAGATCAGGAACATCATGATCATCGGCGGGAGCAGGGCCAGCAGACTGTTGCCCCCCGCTTCGCCCCCCCCCTGTGGAGGGGCCATGGCATAAACTGAATCAAGCATGTTCCGATCCTTTAACTATCCGGAGATGAAGCCGTATCCTGAGATGGGAAAAAGCAAAAGGATGCTTCTATCAAATCCATCGATATTTGTCAAACTCTAAAAAATTCCGGGATTAACCCCCAACCCGCCGTTTTGATGGATTTTCAAACGGGAGCGGCCGTTTTTCCATGAACCGGACAGGCCGATCAATAAAATTTATCCGGCAGAGAACTTTCGCCGGTCAATTGCACGTAAAGGGCGTGAAACTCCCCGGTGGTCAATTTCGGATCCATCAACCGCTTCAAGTTTTCCGGAGCGATGGGGATCTGCGATTTCTCGTCCCAGGCGGAGGTGGCTATGGCCGCATAGTGCGGCGAGTTGAGGCGCTGGACGATGAGGTAATCGATCCGGTCGTTGTATTTCAGGGCCAGGTCGATGACCATGCGCGCGTCTTCCGCGCTCAAGCCGCTTCCCAAGGCGATATTGGCCGGCGGATGGCCTCCGCTCGGCTTCCAATATTGAATGGTGTTTCGCAACACCTTGATGTCCTTGGACTTGAGAAACCCCCGGATCTCCTTGTCCTGCTTTGACCGCTGGTGCGCCAACCAGATCTCGATGGTGCAGATGGTGGTCTGGGAATTGCCGCACGCGCTTTGAGCCGCGGGCCCCTCGCCGGATTTGGAAACCTTGGAAGGCTCGTCTCCGGACGCGGAAAAAGGACTCCCGATAAAAAAGAGTGCGGCAAGAAAACACAAAGCGATTTTTTTCATCTTTCGATTTATCTCCTCCCAGACCGGCGAACTAATGCGTTTATCGTGATCCGGCATTGTAAATGTTAGACCGCCCGGAATCAAGCCTTCTTCTTCCCCCGCTCGCCGCGGGGGCGCCTGGAAGCCGCGGGCTTGGCCCGGATTGCCCGGAGTCAGCGGCGCTCTGGGCCCAAACTTGCTTTTCGACCTGATTTTGTCATACCATCCCCACGGAATTGCCGCAGTTCGCCCCAATCAAACGGAAGATCATCCGCCATGAAGAAAGTTCTGGACTGGCTTTTCGGACCGCCGCGCGACCCGCTGAACCCCGAAACGCGTCAACACATCGCCCTGGTCGCCTTTTTCGCCTGGGTGGGGTTGGGGGCCGACGGCTTGTCCTCCTCCTGTTACGGTCCGGAAGAGGCTTTCCTCGCGCTGGGTCCGCACGCCCAGTTGGGCCTGTACCTGGCCCTGGCCACCGCGGTCACCGTCTTTATCATTTCCCTGGGCTACAACCAGATCATCGCCCTCTTCCCATCGGGCGGCGGCGGTTATAAAGTCGCGTCCAAACTGATCGGCCCGCGCGCCGGCCTGGTCTCCGGGGCCGCGTTGATCGTGGATTACGTCCTGACCATCGTCATATCCGTCGCCAGCGGCGTGGACGCCCTGTTCAGCCTCCTGCCGGTATCCGCGCAACCGCTGAAACTGGCGGCCGAGGTCCTCCTGATCCTGACCTTGATACTCCTCAACCTGCGCGGCATGAAGGAGTCGATCGCCGTCCTCATGCCCATCTTCCTTGGTTTCGTGTTCACTCACGGGTCCCTCATCCTATACGGCATCATGGCCCACTCCGACCGCATCCCGGAACTGGTCCCGGACACGTTGCGCGAAACGTTCCAGCTTTCCGGGCAAATAGGCTGGTTCTCCGTCGCCGCGCTCCTGTTGCGGGCCTACTCCCTGGGCGGCGGAACTTATACCGGGATAGAAGCGGTCTCCAACAACGTCAACACCCTGGCCGAACCGCGCGTCAAAACCGGCCGGTTGACGATGGTCTACATGGCCGCTTCCCTGGCCTTCACCGCCGGAGGGATCATCCTGTTATATCTCCTGTGGTCCTCCTCCCGCGTGGAAGGACAGACTCTGAACGCGGTGACGTTCCGCGCGATCATGCAGGACTGGCAATTGGGCGGTTTCAGCCCCGGACCCGCGATCCTGCCCGTTGTCATGGCGCTGGAGGGAGGCCTGTTGTTCGTCGCGGCCAACACGGGGTTTCTCGGCGGGCCGGCGGTATTGGCCAATATGGCGGCCGACCAATGGGCGCCGCACCAGTTCAGCTGCCTTTCCAGCCGCCTCGTCACCCAGAACGGCATCCTGCTGATGGGGGTCGCCGGGCTGGGTATCCTTGTCTGGAGCAACGGCAAAGTCTCCCTGCTGGTGGTCCTGTACAGCATCAACGTGTTTTTGACCTTTTCCCTGTCCCTGCTGGGGATGTGTATTTACTGGTGGCGCCACCGCCGAAGGGAGCCGGCCTGGCCCTGGAGGCTGGGCCTCGCCGCATCGGGATTCGCCTTGACCTCGGGAATCCTGACGGTCACCGTGGTCGAGAAATTCATGGAGGGCGGGTGGGTGACGCTCTCGATCACCAGCGCGCTCATCGTCCTCATGACGCTGATCAAGAGGCACTACAAAAAAACGGGGAAACGCCTCGCCGAGCTAGACCGTCTTTTCGCCCAGTTGGAGACGCGGAGGGAAAAGACCCCGCCCAAATTGGACTCCGCGTTGCCGACGGCGGTGTTCATGGTGGGAAAGCACCTGAGCGCGGGCATGCATTCGCTACTCTGGGTCCAAAGACTCTTTCCGGGTCATTTCAAGAATTTCGTTTTCCTCAACGCGGGAGAGGTGGATAGCAAGAGTTTTGGCGGGGAGGAAGCCGTGGAGAAATTGAAAAAAGACGTGCAGACGCTGGTCGACTGTTACGTCAATTTCTGCCATAACAACGACCTGGCCGCCGCGTCTTACCAGACTTTCGGCACGGACGCCATCGAGCAGTTGACCCTCATGGCCGACAGGATCAAGGAGGATTTCCCCAAAAGCATGTTTTTCGCCACCAAACTCCTATTCGCCGAGGAAAACTGGCTCACGCGCCTCCTGCACAACCAGACCGCGATCGTCATGCAACGCCGCCTGCACTTGAAGGGGATGCCCATGGTCATCCTGCCCATGAAACTTTAACAGGGCGCTGGGAAAATCCCTTTTTGCCCCAAAATCGTCATGCCCGCGACAGCGGGCATCCAGAAAGCCCTTGAAAATACTGCCCGCTTTCGCGGGCATGACGGCAAAAGACCATAAAATAGTTTTTCAGCGCCCTGTGAAACTTGCCGCTCGGATTCCGCCGTCCCCTCTTTCCCCCGTCCCCGCCAACTCCGCTAAAGATTTTTCTTTTTCCGCCGATATAAGACGTGTACGGCGAACTTTGCGAGGAGGGTTTATGGTAAGCGGCGTTTCAGGGTCCGCCCCCGGTTCCGCGGGGGCCAAGGTATCCTTCGACATTCAAGCGGCAACGGTCAAAAAGGCATTGGACGTGCAAAAACAACAGGGAGACGCGGCGTTGCAACTTTTGCAATCGGCCACCCAGGCCGAGCCGGGTTCTCCCGGAGGTTTGATCGACACAAAAGCCTGAGAGTTCGTTTCCTGACCGGCAACGCCAACGCGACCGGGTCGACCGACGTTGGAATGACTCTCGCCCCCGACGGGGCCCATGATGGGTTCGAGCGTCGCCCATCGGGCCCCCGGGGGCGAGCCGTGTTTTCAACGGACCGCGCGCGGTCCGCCGTTCCTCTCCTCAACTCAATCCCGACCTTCTCCGGATCCACCAGTCCGCGCACAAGGACATCAGAACCATGCCATAGGACCACCAGTTGTCCCACAAGCCGATGGTCTTGACGCGGGTCCGCGCGTAAACCGCGGGATTGGGGAAAACGATGCCGGCCATGTCCGTCCGGCCGTCCAGAACTCTGTAGGACCCGCCTGTCCGCCTGGCGATGGTTTCCAGGAGCCCGGCGTCGATCATGGGCTTTTGAAACTCCGCCGTATCGCTGAACACCCCGAACACGGTTTCGTTCGACAACGTCTCGCCCGACACGTCGGCCTCCACGCGGACGGAATAATGCCCTTCCAAATCCGCCGGGAACTGAAAACTCCCCTCGCCGTTTTTATCGGTCTCCAGATTATGCCCCGCGACCTCTTTCCTCCCCTGGACGAAATGGACCGTCGCCCGGGCTTTTCCGTTCGCCAGGGGAGCATAGTTTTCCCGCAGGACTTTGATCTTGATCAGGGCTTTTTCGCCGGGCTCATATTTTTCCTTGTCCGTTTCGACGCGCACCAGATGGCTCTCCGGGTCGCCGGTTATCCACGCGATGACGTTGTTCCAGAACTTCTGGTAGCTTCTTCCGCTCCCCCCCTTGCCCACGCTCCGGAAGTTCCAGTTCCAGGAGGTATCGGTGGCGAGGGCCATACTCCGCCCTTTGCCCGCCTTGCCGACGACCAGCAACGGATAGGACGGCCCGCCTTTGGCCCCCGGGTAGCTCGCCAGGACCTGGGAACCCTTTTTCGGCGACAGCCCGACGTTCATGCCGTTCAGGGGGGGCAGGGATTTCCACGCGCTCCGGCTCGTCTCCTCGTCCTTCTCCAGGCGCAGGATGGGATGGGCGCCGTAGGAAGGATCGCCCTGAAACTGGAACTCGTCCTGGATAAAGGTTTGAGTTTTTTTCTCCAGCGCCGCCGGGAGGATGTCCTCCACGGGCGTGCCGGCATACCCTCCGCCCTGGAAGGAAAGGTCCCCGCCGATCATGAGAAAGGCCCCGCCGCCTTCGACGTATTCCTTGATAGCGCTCAGATATTTCTTGTCGATGAACGGTTCGTATTGGAAGTTTTGGAAAACGATCAGGTCGAAGGAATTGAGATAGTCGGTAAACAACAGATTGGACGGGAACGGGATGAGGCTGAGTTCGCCGGTGGAGGCCGCCACGTCGTCGGTCAGGGTCCGCAGGATGAAAAACGAGAGCAAGTCCACCTTGGGGTTGTTGATCAGCACCTCCCTGAGGAAACGCGAATCCCAGGACGGGCGGCCGTTCAGGTGCAATACGCGGATGCGGTCGCGCACGACCCGGACCTGGAAGTCCAGCCGGTTGTTCGTTTCGATCGACTCGCCCGCGAACAGCGGGACCGACAGGCTGTAAACGTGCCTGCCGACGGGACCGGGGTTGAACTGCAAGTCCGCCTTGTAACGACTTCGATCTCCCCTGACCTCGACGATCTTGGAGACCAGGACCTGGTTGTCCTTCTTGAGGACCAGCGGAACGTTCTTGTCGCCCAGCGCGGAGGCGTTTATCGAGACCGAGATATTGAACGGCTGTTGCGCGAAGGCGAATTCGGATTTCTCCACGTATTCGATCCCCAGGTCCTTGAAGTTCTCGTTGGTCCCCGCCTGAAAGGTATGGATGGGGACCTTGAACCGGGCCAGGGTCTCCGCCAGTTCGGGGGCGATTTCCGGCGGTTCCTGGGCCAGGTCCGCGCCGTCGGAAAGCAGGAGGACCCCCTGGAGCGATTTCCCTTCGTAATGGTTCTTCGTCTCCGCCAAGACTTTGTTCAGGTCGGTCGCCGGGGCCAGGGGGCGGTATTTTTCCTCCGCCTCCTTTTCCGATATGGGAACGATCTTGTCCGAGACGAAAAAAAAGTCCAACTGAAAATCCTTCCTCAACGACTCGAAATAACCGCGATTTTTTTTCAACGCCTCCAGGACGAGGTCCCCCCTCCGCTTTCCATCGGGGACCGTTTTGATGGACAAGCTCAGGGTATCGTCCAACAAAACCGCGATGGAGTTTTTCAAAAGGTCGCTCTTCCGCATCTCCAGTTCCGGGCGCAGAAGGACCAGGACGAGCAGTAGACAAGAGAAAACGCGCAACCCCATGAGGAACCCTTTTTTGGCGCGGGACGGGACGCGGGACAAGCTGGACCAGAAAAACCACAACGCCGGAGGGACGAGAACGGCCAGGACAACCGCCGTCCCATCGAGGCCAAGGGCGGTCCAGCGAACTTCCCAATCGTTGAAGTCCGCGGAGGACGCCCCCAGAAATTCGAGCAGGGTCTTCACCGGTATTGATTTCTCCGCAACCGCTCGAGGATGATCGGCAGGTGGACCATGTCCTTTTTGTAATCCAAGGTGAGGGCGTAAAGGACAATATTCACTCCCAGCCGTATGGCCCTGTTCCGCTGGTCTTCCCCGCCGCCGACCATGTCGTAGGTCCAATGCCCCAGCTTGTCGCGGGACCAGGCCCCGCCCAGATCGTTGGCGACATAGGCCAGGACCGTCCGGCCCTTGATGGAAATCCCCTCGATGTACGGGCTCACAAGGGCTCTGCCGGCCGCCTGGCCGATCAAATAGAACGACCGGAAGATGGAATGGTCTTCAGGCAGTTTCTGCAAGGGGACGCGCGGGAACAGTTCGGAGATCATCCCGCGGACCGAGGCGTCGAACTTGGAGTTGCTCACGGAAGAATTGTCGTCGATCAAGAGAAATCCGCCGTAGCTCAGGTAATTCCGCAAAACGTTCAACTCGTCCGGGCGGAAGGGGGGAAAAGCGTCGTTCCCCGCCAGATAGACGAACGGGTAATCGAACAAACCGGGGTTGGACAATTCCATGTCCAGCGAAACGCGCTTGACCTCGATCGAGGTGCGGTTGGCGACCTGGACCAGCAAGCTTTCCAAGGCGTCGGGCCTGGGCTTGAACGAGCCCCCGCGATATTTGATCTGGGGGACGACCAATTTCGAGTAATCCCCCATCGCCAAGGCGGGAGAGACCGTCGGGCCGGCCGGCGGGAAACCGGCCAAAAAACAAATCAAAAAAAAGCAAACGCGCGTTTTCATGGTCTGCGGATACGGGGGCGGCGGATCATGCCCAATTATCGATGAACGGAGAACAAGGGTCAATAAACATTAAGAGCGTCTAACAAAATGAAGTATTCCATAACTTCCTCCCCTTGAAGGGGGAGGTCAGGTGGGGGTGAAAAGCCGGGCAAGCGCCCGGAGGCAACGCGGCGATGACGCTGACGCGATCGCCGGAACGCGATTCCCGCCTCGGCGTCAGCCTGAGGCGGTATCGGATCCAGCGTTCACGCTGGTCACCCTCCCCCAGCCCCCTCCCTCAAGGGAGGGGAGAATTTGAGGGCCGAGCCAAATGGTTCATTTTGTTAGACGCTCTAAGGACGGGGCCCCGCCGCCGGGCCGATTTGCAATTTGCGCGAGGCCGAAAGGTGGTATAGACTGAATACAATCCAAACCGTCGCGCGACGGCCGCGAGTAACGTTTCGCCAATAAGAGAGAGACCCGATTTGAAGAGCGCGGCCATTTTTTCGAACCCGTCGACGAACGCCGCCAACCGGCAGACCATGAACTCGGAACGACCGGCAAGCATTTACGAACTGATGAGGGAGTACGCCATTCTCAACAAACTCCCGCCCGCGTTGGAATCCCTGACCCCGGAGTTGGGAAACAGCCTGTCACTTCTCCACTCGTGTCTTGTCGAATCCGGGATCGAACGCGAGGAGGTCGACGGGAAACCCTGCGTCGCCGCTCCGCCGGCGGAAATCAACTCCAATCACCTGAGCCATTTTCTCGTCGGGTTCCTGCCCTTCAATTCCATCACCGCGAAAAACGACATCAACAACGCGCTGTTCGAAATTTATTCGTTTTTCCACTGGCTGGACAAGCGGGGCATACCGCGCGGCCTGGCGAACCTGGATTTCACCAAGGCGGTCAGGGAACTGTCTTCCGACCAGGAACGTTGCCTGCGCTTGAGCCACCTGCTGGACGACGAGACGG
Source organism: Nitrospinota bacterium (assembly GCA_016217765.1). Lineage (GTDB taxonomy): Bacteria > Nitrospinota > Nitrospinia > Nitrospinales > JACRGP01 > JACRGP01. The sequence goes on from JACRGP010000171.1 coordinate 22,662, forward strand.
GGCGCGTCCTGGAGGACCAGATGGAGATCATGGACACCGTCGCCGATATCTTTTCGGTGGTGAAAATCGAGGGCGAGTTCGCGTATCTGCGGGGACGCAAATACGCCGAGCCGTTCCGATTGCGACTGCCCAGCCACATCCTTCGCCTTCTCGAGCCCAAGGACCACCTGGACCTCGTCCTGGGCGACACGGCGGAGAAATGGGTCCTGCTGGAAGCGGGGCAGGTCTTTCCGGATTACGAGATCTAACGGGGCGCTAAAAAACTATTTTATCCTCTTTTGCCGTCATTCCCGTGAAAACGGGAATCCAGTATTTTCAAGGGCTTTCTGGATGCCCGCTTTCGCGGGCATGACGATTTTAGGGCAAAAAGGGACTTTTTCGGCGCCCCATTAACGGTAATCGCCGGTCAAATTGAACCCCGCCCAATAGCCCGGGTGGGGATATAGCCTCTTCACCAGCAACTGGGCCTTCCGCAAGCTCTCCGCCTTGTCCTCCTGGATGTAGTTCCGGTAAAAGTGTTTGATCAGGACCGCGGTGGAAATATCGCTGACCCGCCACAACGAGGAAATAATGGCGTGCGTCCCCGCGTAGATGAACGCCCGGTTGAGCCCCACCAACTCGTCCCCGCCGACGATCTCCCCCAACCCCGTCTGACAGGCGCTCAGCGTGACCAGGTCGGCGTTGATGTTCAGCGAAAACACCTCGCTCGCCTGGAAACTCCCGTCCTGCTCCAGATCGGGAGTCAGTTTGAGGGAGGAGAACAGCGGGTTCACGGGATCGAACTCCCCGTGCGAGGCGATATGGATGACCTGGTATTCGCCGATATGTTTATGCACCCAGCTTTCCGTGGCCTTGTCGCGGGTCAGGACGTCGATTTCCGGGAAATCCCACCGGATCGAATTGGCCTCCAACTCGGCCAGCGGTAAATCGTAATTGAAGTTCTTGAGGTCCGGATTGCCCAGGGCGAGCGCCTTGATCTTGCCCGTCTTCTCGAATTTGCGCTTGAAGGTGAACTTGAGGACGGAGGCGCTGGGCGTGTAAAAAATCGGCTTCTTCTCGATCAAGTACCCTTCGGCGTCCCTCAGGGACGCGAACGACACATAGTGCAACTGCCCGTGGGGAACGATGCCCAGGACCCGCTTGTCCTTGAAGTATTTCTCCGCCGGTTTGACGACCCATTCATATAACCTGGCGGATTGGTCCTCCGCGGGGGCCAGGCGCTGTATGCGCATGCGGTAATCCTTGATCAGGGCGTTGAGGTCCGCTTCCTTGACCGGCGCGCGGACGACGTCGATTTTCCCGTTGACGACGATCCACGCCACCAATTCGTTTTCCGTCGTCAGGTACTCCACCAAAGCCAGATCGTCGCCCAGCAATCCATAAAGTTCCCGCAAGGTCAACGCATCGACGGTGACGAAGGCCGAGACCTCGGGGTTCTCGGACTTGACCTCGACCAGCAAATCCTGGTAGCGGTTGCGTTCGGCGACCAGTTGTTCCCTCATCTTCTTGACGCTCTCGTCGTCCCCGGACGCCTTGCCCAGGGACTCCTCCAAGGCGCGTATCGCTTGTTTCTGCTGGAGGAGTTTTTCGTAAGTCTTCTGGCTCGCGTCGTTTTTCAAACCGATCTTCTGGTTTCCCAGAAGGTCGATGAAACTCCGCGACTTGGCGCGCTCGGCGAAATTAAAGGATTCCTCCACCTTCCCCTGGTCGAGCAGGAGCAGGACCAACTCCTTGTACACGTCCTGCTTGTCGGCGAGGAACCCGTTCTGGAACTCCTCCACCTTGATGGCGGCGCGCATCCGGTCCACCGCCTCCGCGGCCTTCTTATAGGCGTCGAGGGCCTCCTCGGGGCGTTTCAACCGCGCCAGGCAGAACCCCTCGCCGCGATACGCCCGCCAGACGACCTCCTGAATACGCAGTCCCTCAGCCATCTTTCCGGTCTCCCGGAAAGCGGCGGCCGCCTTCTCGCAGTCCTTCCTCTCGATCGCCAGGTTGCCCATCTCCAGCATCGACTTGACGAGGTTGGTCTTGTTGCCGATCTCCGAGCTGAGGGCGACGGCCTGCTTGATGTGTCCCTCCGCCTCGTCCAGACGGCCCATGCGCATGAAGCTCATGCCCAGGTTCCGATGGGTGTAGCCCTGGCCCCATTTGGACTTGAGCTGGACGTCCATCTCCAGGGCCTTTTGGAAATACTCGACCGATTCGGGATACTGCTTGTCCTTGCGGTAAACCAGCCCGATGTTGTTGTAGGCCGTCGCCATGTCCAACGGCGAATGGATTTCCCCGGCCAGACTCAGGCCATGGTTCAAGTGGGTCAGGGCCCGCTTCGAATCGTTGAGCGTCCAATAGATCAACCCCAGCGTGTTGTAGACAAACGTCTGCTGGCGCTTGTCGCCGATGTCCTCGGCGATCTCCAGGGCCTGTTTTTGGAATTTGAAGGCGTTCTGATAGTCCCCCTGGTACCAATGGGAGTTCGCTTGATACAGGAGCGCCTTGCTCAATTCCAGTTTTAAGTTTTTGGACTCCGCGAGGGACTGCCCCTCCCGGTAGAATTTCAGGGCCTCGGCGAAATTGCCTTCTTTCTCGGCAACCAGCCCAAGCTCCAGGCCGGTCTCGACCGCTTGATCGGCCCGGTCGAGCTTTTTGAACAGTTCGTTCGCCTGGGCAAAATATTTCCGCGCCTCGCCGTAGGCGCTCAACCGCAAATAATAAATCCGCCCGATCCGGCGAAGCTCCCTTCCCCGGTTCAGGTCCTCCCCGGTCTCCTCGCTGATCTTCAGGGACGCGCGGAACGCGTCCAAGGCCTTGTCGTAATCCAGCGCGTTTTCCTCGACGATGCCGAGGGCGCTATAACTCTCCGCCAGTTTGTCCAGGGCCTCGTTCTTCTCGTATATGGCCAGAGCGGCTTTCAAATTCTCGGCGGCCTTCGGGTAATTCTCGGCGCGGGAATACAGGATGCCGAGGAAATAGATCGCCTCGGCATGTTCCTCCGGCTTGGCCTTGTTCTCCGTCAGTTTGACCAGCTCCCGTTGATACTGTATGGCCTTCGGGTAATCCTCCTGGTTGTAAGCGGCCTGGGCCAGGACCTTGTATATTTTCGGGGCGGGTTTTTTGTCCTGCATCAGGTCCAGGAGGGCCAGCGCCTTTTCGAAATAACCGATGGCCAGGGGCCAGTCCCTGGCGATGAACGCCTTCCCGCCCTTTTCCACGTTGGCCTCGAAATGGGCCTTGGCGAACGCGTTTTTCTCGAACTCGTCCATCCCCGGAAACCCGTAAAACCGGTAGCCCGCCCACGCCAGCGAACCGGGGCGCTTCTTGCGGAGTTCCAACTGCGCCTGGCGGAGCGAGTCCGCGGGGTTGCCTTTCCTGAACCCGGAGTAAAACAGGTCGAGAAACTCCGCATGCTCGTTGGGATTCTTCGGCCCGAAATGGAGCAAGATCCCGGGGAACCCCATGAAATCCAGGCCGTGGAGAAGCGGCGCGGCCGGCGAGACGTCCAGGCCGGGGTCGATCTCGTAATCCACGTCGTTCAAGGCGATGAAATTCGCCTCCAGCGACCTGCCGTAAAGGTCCTCCAGCCTGGCGCGCTCGAACTGGTTACCGCGGTGGGTCACGCCGATATAGGAATTGAACGGGTCCAGACGCTCCAGAAACGTTTTGCTCTCCACGTCCGCCACGCCGTATTGCGCCAGGCCCGAGAGGAAACGCTCGGCGGTTCCCTCCTCCCCGGTCAGGTTGACCGCCGAGGCGAAACGTCCGGCGGTCCGGGCGAACGGTTTGTCCGGGAATTCCGCGGCCAGGAAACGCGAGTTGTAAAGGTTCCTCCTTTTCTGGGAATTGTAAAACTGCGTCAGCGAGGAGGCGAATACGACCTTCAACTTTTCGGCGAGGACTTTCCCGTCCATGGTCATGGCGGGCCAGGGGAGAAACTCCAAGGGCCCTCCCGCGACGATGAAAATCGTCTTGGCGTTGGCCAGCGCCTCCTGGTGAGGCGACAAGAGATACTCGGACAAAATCCCCAGGTCGCGCGGTTGAGGCCGGGCTCCGGAACGGCCCAGCCGCTGTAAAACGTCGTACAAGGCCGGGTTGACGGGGATGCTCCCGCCGAGGACTTTCTTCCAGGTCACGGCCCACGTCAGGACATGGTCGTGCTCTCTCTGGAACTTGACGATCGCTTCCCCCGGCTTCAAGAATTTACGCACCGCGTCCAACGGCGGCGGTTCGGGGGAAAACAGGTTCGCCATGTCCTCGTCTTCCTGCCGGAGCGCCGCGATGAACTCCCCGTAATCGTCCAGAAGCTTGTCGAAATTCCCCCGCCGTTCCTCCGCCGTCCCCGGTCCGGGTTTTCCCCCATCGGCCAGGTCGCGCGCCAACCGGGCGTAATTGACGATCTCCTCGTAATATGCGGCCCGCTCCTTGTCATGGAATTTCAACCGCAGGTCCTGCCGGAAGGAGGCCAGCGCCCGCTGGAGCCCTTTCTCCGAGTAATACAAGGCCTCGCCGAATTGTTTCCGCTCGAACAACGAGCGCGTCAGGGACAGGTAGAGTTCCTCCGCCATGGCCCGGTCCGCCGGGGTGGAAGGCAACAATCCGTAGGGGAGCCGCGACAGAAATTTTTCCGCGTTCAAGAGTATGGACGTCCGGTCCATCTACTCGGCCTGCAGGGAATCGAGGTATTCGAACTGCCATGCGAACCGGAGCAGTTCGTCCTCCGTGGGGAGCAGTCCAGCTTCCTCCTTGTCCTTTGCCTTCGCGCCCATCAACCGGCCGGTCAGTTCGAGGTTCTGCTTGAGGGCGGTCTCCATCTCGCGGAGCGGCGCGCCCTTGAAATCGGCGCGGGCGGAGGCCAGGGCCCCCTCGAAATAACGGCGCGATTCCTTCAGGTACCCGTACTCCTTGGCCATCCCCTCGGAAGCGGCCCGGTATATGGACTTCAACCGCTCGGGATCGGCGCCCGCCTCGGCCTTGCTCCGGCCGGGGGCCGTGAAACGCAACGCCAGATAATGATAGACGATGCCGAGATAGTTTTTCAGATACACTTCGTATTCCGGGTGGCCCAGGACTTTTGCCCGCTGGACCGTCCCAACCGCCTCCTCGAGCAAGAGGCGGACGCTTTCCGCCTCGTCGCGCAGTTTGTTCAGCGGGACGAACTCGCACTTGACCAGGAAAACGCGCGCCACGTTCGCCGCGTTGACCGCGGTCCCCTGCCGGTTCTCCAACTGGACGCTCAGCTTGTACGATTGCCGGAAGGACTCCTCTGCCCGGTCGTAATCCCCCGATCGATAATGGTAATAGCCGATCTGGTTGAGGATGATCGCCTTTTCGAGAACGTCGCCGACGCTCTTTTTCGGGTCTGGCCTGGCCGGCAGGAGGGCCAGCTTTTTCTGGTAATACTCGATGGCCTTGTGGTATTCGCCCACGTCCCCATATATCCTGCCGATATAATTGAAGATCAGCTTCCGTTCGCCCGTCTTGTCGAACCCCTCGGCGGCCTGGGTGGAGTCCGGGCCCGCGCCCACCTCGACATTGACGTCGATCAACGCCGTTTTTTCCTTCTCCATTTCCTTTCGGGCGACGCCGAATTTTTCCAGGTTCTCGATGGCCTGGAAATAATTGCCCAGCGCCAGCCCCAGGGATTTCGCGTCCTGACTCTCTTTTTTCCGGTTCAGGTCATACAGGTTGTTGGCGATGTTACGCAGGGCCCGCGCCAGGGAAACGGTATTGCCGGTCCGCCGGTGCAGGTCGAGCGTCTTGGAAAAATACTCGACGGCCTTGGCGAAGCGCCCGCCGTCCTGATACGCCAGGGCGATGCGGTCGTTAAGCTCCGCCATGCGCTTGAGGTCGTCCGTCCCGGAAACCAGCTTGAGGGCCTTCTTGTAAAGCTCCGCGGCCTCGTCGGCGAATCCCGACTTGAACGCGCTCTCGCCGTACCGCTGGTAATAGATGGCGTCGCGGACGGGATCGAGCGGCGTATCGCCGCGGATAGCTCCGCCTCGCGCTTGCGCCGAGGCGGCATCGCCCGCGGGCGTTTGCCCGGAGCCTCTTCCCCGGTCCCTCTCCCTGTAGAAATGATAGGCGGGGAAATAATTTTTCAACAGGTAATGCCCGTTCCCGAGGTTCAGGAGCAGGTCCAGCCGGTTATCCGGGTTGTTCCGGTTGTCGTTGAGCGCCAGGGCGATCTGATATTCATGCAGGGAGCGTTCCAGGTATCCGGCGTTTTTTTTCAGCCGTTCCTTTTGCTCGTAAATCCATCCGAGCGTCTGATGGAAATACGCTTCCTGCGAGTTCAGCGTCAGGGCCTGCGCGATCTCGCTCTCCGCCGCGTCCAGGGCCGGAGGGTCCAGGTAGGTATAGGCCAGGCCCAGGGCGTAATGGTCCGCGGCCGATTTGCCGTTGGCCGCCAGCCGCGTTTTGTAGAACGGGAGGACCTGATCGATTTTTTTAAGGGCGGCGTGCCCCTGGACGTATCCCCGATGGGCCTCGACGGTTTCGGGGTACGATTCGATCAGCTTGAGATACGTTTTGACGGCCAGCTTGACCTCGCCGACCTTGAGTTCCCATTTCCCTTTCGCCAAGGTTTTGCGGACATACCCTTCCCTGGCCAGCAGAAGGTCCTCCTCGAACCCCTTGGAGGTTTCCGCAATCCGCCTATAGTAGTTGAGGCTCATCTCCCAGTTTTCCTCTTCCGCGAAAATCCTGGCGAGGGCGAATTGCGCCGCGAACTTTTCCCGCGCCTCCTCCGGGAACTGGTCGACGGTTTTCCGGTAAGCCTCCTTGGCCAGCAGGTCCTCGCTGGCCTGATAAAACAGCTCGCCGACCCGGTTCTGCGCGGCGGCGGACAGCAGGGGGAGGGACTTGTACCGCTCGACGATGCCTTGCAGGTTCGAAACCTTTTTCTCCAGGCTCGGTTGTTTTTCGAACAACTCCAGGACTTCATGGATGGCCTTTCGCGTCCACGACTCGACGTCGTAATAATCGCGGACCACTTGCACAAAAGCTTCCACCAACCGGTCGTGGTCGCCCACGGCCGAATAAATCCTGCTCCGCGAAAAAGCCGCTTCGGCGGCGATCGCCCTCTGGCCGGGGAACCCGGCGATGACCTTCTTGTAAAATCGCAGGGCCTTCTCCGGTTCCTCCAGCGCGAAATACAGGTGGCCCTTTTCCAGCGCGGCGCGGGCTACGACTCGCGGCTGGGCCGAATCGCGGGCGGCGATGCGGTCCAACGGCTCCAGGGCTTTCCGGCTCGTTTCCTTGTAGGCGGCCGGCCCCTCTTTCCGGGCGTCGGCGACGTCGAGCAGGAGGACCTCGATCTCCGCCAACCCCTTGTACACCGGGTCGTCCGGAAACTCCTTGAGGAGCTTGGAAAAGATTTCCCGCGCTTGTTCCGCGTGTCCCATGTCCTTGTAGCCGACGCCCGACCGGTAAAGGATGCGGGGCAGACCCTTCTCGCCGGCAAACTCCAGCGTCACATTGCCGAGGGCCATCAGGCATCGATAGGAAATCCCGTCTTCCGGGCAAAGGCCTTCGGCCGTTTGCAGGGCTTTCCCGTATTCCTTGTCCTTGGGAACAAGCCCCTCGGCGGGGAGTTCCCATACGTCCACGCTCCCCTTGCGGTTGGAAACGAAATACAGGCTTTGGCCATGCAGGGCGGGCTGGAGGTCGTACGTGGAGCTGTCGGTCAATTGCCGGAACTTGCCAGGCCAGACCGGTTCGGCGTTTTGTTCCTCGCTATCCGCGGAGGCGGGGGGACTTTGCGGAGCGGGCGTCCCGGCGGCAGGTTTTTTTTCCGGAGGGAATTCCAGCCATTCGACCCTCCATATATTGGGGCGGTCGTCGATCGCGACCTGCCCGTCGAAATTTGTGTCGTCATGGTACCGCGCGAAATAGACCCATTTGCCGTCGGGCGACCAGCGGGGCGAAACGTCGATCGCCTTTCCGCTCGCGATCCGCCTCCGCGCGGAGCCTTTCAAATCGAGGACCCATAGCGCGTTCCCGCCGCCATTGGCGCCGGCAATATAAGCCAGATACCTCCCGTCCGGCGACACCGAGGGATTGACCCCTTCGGCAACGGCGTCCGGGTTTTTCGCCCGGGTTTTGACGTCGATCGAAAAAATTCTTTTCGGGCCGTCCCCGGCATCGTGGGAGGAAAAATAGATCGATTTTTGGTCGGGAGACCAAACGGGATCGGCGTCGGCGGTCGAGGCGTCGGTGAGGCGGACCAGGTTTTCCTCGGGACCGCTTCCGCGTTCGGGGCCTTCAGCCCGGGAGCGTCCCAAAAGGTCCGCGACTTTCGAGAGACCGAGGGGGAGCAGATAAATATCGCCGCGCGGGTCGGACCGGTTGGAGACAAAGGCGACCCATTCGCCGTCGGGACTGATGGCGGGGGAATTGTCCTCGGCGCCGTGAAACGTCAGTTGGCGGTCCGGGGGATGGGCCCCCGGCCCCAGTTCTTTCAACCACAAGTCGAGGTTGCCCGACCGGTCCGAAACGTAGACCAGGAATTTGCCGTCGGGCGAAACCGCGGGGGCGAAATCCTCGCCCGGATTGGCGGTGACTTGGACGGGCTCGGCGAATCGGACGGGTCCGGCCCACGCGTCCAGACGCGGCAAGAGCAGGAAACCGGAGAAAAGAAACGCCCCGATGGATTTCAGCTTTGTTCCCAGGATTCGCATGTCGCCAAGAGTCTCCGCCCGGACGGCGTCGCGGTTTTCCATTTCGGCCAGGAAAGGCGCCGGGCGGACGAGCGGCGAGCCGGGGGTCTCCCCGCTCGCGGATAATGCCGTTCGGTTCCCGCGCCGCTCCCGATTATAACCCAACCGCGCAAGAAACGGGAAACCGATCCGAAACGGTTTTGAGAATTAGCGTAATAAGAGGAAAGGCGGGGGGAAAACGCCCGGCCAGCGACCTTTTAGAGGAGGAGGGCCGTCCAAACAAAATCGGCCAGGGGCTCGAACGCGCTCATCGCGTTCCGCGTCTCGGATGCGGATTGCGAAAGCGTCGCGTAATTTATGACCGCGGCGTTGAACTGGTCGCGGAGGGCGAATATGGAACCGAGAAGGCTCTGGATGCTTTGATATTTTCTTCCCGCGGGTTTTCCCCGCAGGCTCCCCTCCAAATGCATGGCGTTATAGAGAACGTCCACCGCCAAAAACAGTTTATGCCGTTTTTCCCCCAGGGACTTGTCCTCCTCGAAGCCCCTTTGCCTTGCGGAAAAATCGGGTCTTTTCATGGAGAAAATCAGATAGTACGGCTGGGTCAAGCCCGCGGACTGCAAGGTCCGCGGATGCGTTTCGGGGGCCATCTCAAAGCCGACGAACATCCAGCCTTCCATCTCCAGAATGGCGGCCGTCGTCCTGGCGAGGATGATATTGTCCAGAGTCAGTAAAAGGCAACCCCGGTCGCCGAGGAAGTCCTTGGACCGGAAGGCAAAAAGGGAGGACACCCGGGGGTTGGGCAAAAAGGCCGTCACGCAATCGCACGGGAAAAAATCCGCCTGGCCGGCGCCATCCGAGTCGAGCCTATCGAGTCCAGCGTCGCGCTGGCCGGGCAAGCGCCCGGAGGCAATTTGCCCCGCCCGGACTGCCCCCGATGACGATTGTTCGCCATCCGAGTCGAGCTTATCGAGTCCAGCGTCGCGCTGGCCGGGCAAGCGCCCGGAGGCAATTTGCCCCGCCCGGACTGCCCCCGA
>JACRGP010000028.1 GCA_016217765.1 Nitrospinota bacterium
CCGCGGCGCCGGCCACAACGACACCTACATCGCGGGCGGGGAGGCGTATTTCGCGACGCTCGACCGGTTCATCGCCAGAACCCTTGGCAGAATAAACAAGGTCAACCCTAATAAAAATTAATATCCACGCTTGGGGGGGTATCTCTAAAAATTGTAGTTGCCTGATTCATCAGGCGCTCCAAAAGCCCAATAAATTGGGCAACTACAACTTTTCAGAACGGTTGGATTCGAGAAAAAGGCGATTTTTAGCAGGACGCTGAAAAACTATTTTATCCTCTTTTGCCGTCATTCCCGTGAAAACGGAATCCAGTATTTTCAAGGGCTTTTTGCCTGCCCGCTGTCGCGGGCATGACGATTTTTGGGCACAAAAGGGACTTTTTCAGCGTCCTGTTGAGACGCCCTAAACGCGGTTTCCGGAAAAAGGCAAAAAAAATCCCGGCGGGGCCTTGTGGGCTCCGCCGGGAAAAAGGATCTGCGTTATTTCGCGATAACGGTAGAGGCCTGCGGGCCTTTGGGGCCCATGCTGATTTCAAACTCTACCGGTTGACCTTCTCGTAAAGTTTTAAACCCGGATCCTTGGATGGCGGAAAAATGGACGAACACGTCCTGGCCGTCCTCCGCCTCGATAAAACCGTAACCTTTCTTTTCGTTAAACCACTTCACTTTTCCATTCGGCATAAAAAAATACTCTCCAAAACGTTAAGATCGCCATGAACACCTTGGTTTCCAACCATTGTCAAGCCTAGCGCCTGACTATATTCACAAAGCGCCGGTAAAGACGCCTTGGGGATTGCCCAAGACCGGACGAGTCTACCAAATTTAACGCCGCGAATCACCAATTTTATCTCCGCCGTCCGGATCATTCCGCGTACTCAAACATGCGCTCGACACATCGGCGCGCGCCTTCCAGGATTTCGGGCGAAAGCAGGACATGGTCCTCCGGGGACGGATTTTCAAGGACCCGCAGGATATCGGCGAGGGAGTTGGATTTCATGTATTCGCACATGGTGCAGGAACCGACGAACCGCTTCTCCGGGAATTCGGACTGGAGGATGCCGGTCAACCCGCACTCGGTGAGCAGGAAAAACGACTGGCCTGGCGACCGGCGGACGTAGTCCAGCATCCCCGTCGTACTGCCGGTGAAATCGGCTTTCCCGACGACGGCGGGCCGGCATTCGGGGTGGACAAGCACTTCGACGCCAGGGTTTTGGGCGCGCACGAAATCGACGCTCTCCGGCCGGTATTCCTCGTGGACGTGGCAGGCCCCCTCGTACACGCGGACGTTTTTGCGGACGCCCTTGGACTGAAGATGCTGGATCGCGTTCTGCCCCATGAGCTTGTCGGGCAGAAAATAGACGTTCTCGTTTTCGATGCGTTCCAGGATCCGGTAGACGTTCGACGAGGTCACGCACACGTCGCACAGGGCCTTCACCGCGGCGGAGGTGTTGATATAGCAGACGAACGTGTGGCCGGGAAACTCGGCGCGCAGTCTACGGACGTCGGCTGGCCCGATCGAGTCGGCCAGGGAGCAGGCCCCGTTGCGGTTGGGGTTGAGGACCGTCTTGCCGGGGTTGAGGATCTTGGCCGTTTCGGCCATGAACCGCACCGCGGCGAAAACGATGACGCCGGCGCCCGACTGCAAGGCGGTCTTGGAAAGCCCGTAGGAGTCGCCCGTGTGGTCGGCGACGCCGTACAGGATTTCCGGCGCCACGTAGTTGTGGGCGAGAATGACGGCGTTCCTCTCGCGCTTGAGTTCCTCGATCCGGGAGATCGCCGGAAGCAGGGACTCGCATCGCTCGCGGGTGAACCGGCACAGCGGATTGCCGACGCGGATATTCTTCAACTTTTCGTACAACCGATCGACGTCCAACATGGATCACCCTGGCGGCCACAGCATGGCCCTGCCGCCCAGCAAATGAAAGTGGATGTGAAACACCGATTGCCCGGCCCCCGCGCCGCAGTTGACGACGAGACGGAACCCGGAGCGGTCGATATTCCGTTCCCGGGCGAGCCGGCTGGCGGCCGGGAATACCGCTCCCATGAGGCTGGAGTCGCCGTCCTGGAGGTCGAGCAACGTCGCCACGTGCTTCTTGGGCATGATCAACAAATGGACCGGGGCTTGCGGGTTGACGTCCTCCATGGCGAACAGCCGGTCGTCCTCGAAAACTTTTTTGGACGGGATTTTCCCTTCGATGATCTTGCAAAACAGGCAATCGCTCATGGGGGTCCTCCTTTATCGCCGCCCATCCGATAGGGCTTTCCCGGTCCGGCGTTATAGCTTTTCCGGTCCAGCGGGTTCTCCGGCGCGGCGCGTTTGAGGTAATTCCGGATTTCGTTTTTGTAGGAGACGAACGGGTCCAGCATGAGGAACGGCTCGTCCTTGTTCAGGCGGAACCCGATCCAATCGATCAGATACCCCGTCTGGCCCATCAAGGCCTTGACCAGTTCGCCTCTGCCGTCGGCGCGCGTCCCGCGCGGCGGGACCGTCTTGGAGTGGGCGATGGCGGCGTCGGTGGTCTTCCGGTAGGCCTCCCCCGTCTCCTCCAGGCACCAGTAAAGCCCGTGTTTTTTATTGAGGTTGTGGTATTCCAGGTCCTGGCTTTTAAGGGAGGGGTCTTTCCAATCCAGTCCTTCCTCTTTCATGAATTCCCTCAGCATCCACAATTTGCCGGCCCAATCCACCCTTCCTATCAAAGCCTCGGGCCCCTTGGGCAAATCCGTCAGGACCGATTCCCAGGCTGACAGGATCCAGTCGGCCTCGTTGGCGCTCCCGGCCAGGTATTTTTTGGCCGTCTCCAGGATGCCCCATTGCAGTTCCAGCGCCGCGGTCGTTTTGCCGTCGCGGAGGACGATCTCCCATTTGAACTCCATGTCGCGGGAGATGGACCGCATGGCGGCCACGGTATCGCTCAAAATCCAATCCGGGTTGGCCGCGCCCTGCTCGATCAGTTCCATCATCAACGCGGTGGTCCCCATCTTCAGGGCGGTGGCGAACTCGCTCATGTTCGAGTCGCCCACCAGCAGGTGGATCCTGCGGTACTTGCTGGGGTCGGAGAGCGGCTCGTCGCGGGTGTTGACGATGGCCCGGTTGTATTGCACCCACCGGTAAAACTCGTTGGGGATGTGGTCGGCGCGCTGGGAGATCTGGTAATCCACCTTCTCCGCGTCCGAATCGTCCGTCGTGAAACCGTCCCAGTCGCGGAAGGGATGGGGGTTGCAGGCCCCGATGCGTCCGGCCCCGCAGTAGATCTGGCGGGTGACCAGGAAGGAGGCCAGCATCTTGAGATTGTCGCGGTTGTCGAACCGAAACGACCGGCTCACCAGGTAATTTTCATGGCACCCGAACGTGGCGTTGGTCTCCAGGTCGACGTTGTTCTTGATGAGCGAAACCTGTTCGGACCATCCCAGTTCCTCCAGCGCTTCCTGGACGATCGTGTCTCCGGCGCGGTCGTAGGCGATCAAGTCCACCAGGTTGGAGCATTCGGGGGAAGCGTATTCCAGATGTCCCATGTCCAGGTAGAGGCGTCCGCCGTTGACCAGGAACCCGCCGTTGCCCGGCGGTTCGTCGTTGGCGCGGTAGTGTTGGTCCAGGGCGCCGAGCTTCTTTTCGAAGACGTAGTTCTTGAGCCGCGCGGCGACATCGACCGAGCCGAGCTTGAACTCGCCGTCCTTGACGAGGATCCCGTATTCCGTTTCGATTCCGTAGATGCGTTTTTTCACGGCAGGACCGCCTTTCGCGCTTGCTCGATTTCCTCCGGGGTCACGCGGCGGTACAGGTTGCGGCGTCCGGAGTCGCGGCCCAGGACCGCCGCTTCCAGGGTCCACTGTTCGAAGGCCTCTTTCAATGTGACCGGCATTTGATTTTTCTCTTTCTCCTCCTCGTCGACCTGCCGCAGGCTGTCTTCCCACAGCTTGCAGGTTTCGCGGAGGGCCTGGTCCAGGGGCATGCCGGCGAAAGGAATCCTGGCGAGTTCCTTGCCGATCCACTGGGCCGCCTTGTCGTTTCCGGCGATGACGGCCCCGTTTTTAAAGGTCTCCCAATGACCGTCGTAATTGAGCCGGTAAAACCGCGCCTGTCCCTCCTGGTCGATCTCGACGAGGACCAGTTGGACGAGGTACGGGGCGCGCATGACTTCCTCGAAGTTCTGTTTCAGCGCCGGGGCGATGCCGAACTGGAGGAGCCGGGCGATGGTGACGTCCTGGGCCGAGCGGTTGAACCCCTCGAGGTGCGCCAGGTCCAGCAGGGTCATGCGCAGTTTCTCCACGTCCGCCGGATGGCCGAGCCCTCCCAGGGCAATGCGGTCGTAGATTTCGAAAATCTTCCCGGGCTGGGGGGAAAACCCCATCAGCAGGGCCCCCTGGTCGTAGGGCACGGCGATGACGGGCTGGCCCTTGCGGAGTTTCTCCTGGACGTAGCTGTGCCGGGTGGAGATGGCCTCCATCCAGCGGAAAGGCTCTTCAAACATGCTCCGCTCTCTTCATTGAAACCGCGTACAACTCCGCCATCTCCTCGTCGGAGAAAAACGCGTAGCCCTTTTCGGCGATCCGGGCGATGATGGGATAAATCTTTTCCTCGGGCCGGGCGTGCCCCGTGGCCGAATCGAACTGGGCGGCGGTCTGCAACAGCCGGATGGCCAGTATGGCCGCGTCCTTCGCCTCCCGCTCGGCCAGCGGTCTGACTCCCCACAGATTTTCGTGTTCCAGGATCCCGCGGATCGCCGGGGAACCGGAGCCGGTCGCGGTGTGCGTCAGGATCTGGAACTGGGCGCCCAAAAGATCATAAAAATAGATGAACGGCTTCCGCAGTTTCGCGTCGTAGGTGGCGAAGATCGGGCTCACGGCGCCCACGCCTTGCAAGGCCATCCCCATGTTTTCCTTGAGCAGGGTGGACAGGGCGCGGATCTTGCCCTCCGCGCTCAGAGGTTGCAACTGCGACCGGCGGTAGTATTCGAAGTTATGGGAGAGAATGCGGGCCATCTCGAACGCCGTGGCCGGGACCCCCGCGATCGCCATCAGGGAATAATCGTCTATCGGGACCACCTTGTCGCAACGGTCGTACATGATGCTGTTGCCCGCGGTGGCCCGCCGGTCGCCGGCGACGATGACGCCGTCCTTGAAATGGAAAGCGAAGACGGTGGTGCCGCGGATCAACCCGGACTTGTCGATGGAGGACGCGCCATCGAGCCGTCCCTGCCAGCGGTAACCGGACTTTACGAGCAGGGCGAAAAAGTCTCCCGGGGACTCGGTATGGACCTGGCGTTCGCTCATTGCCCCGTTCGCTGTTTATATTTTTCGGACTGCTTGGGATCCACCCGTTTCATCCGTTTCAGGATGTTGTCGCGTCCCGGACGGGAGACGTCGGGCCGGGTGGGCCCGCTGTCGTGCCTGTCGGGAGCGGACTCTTTTTTTTCTTCCCGTCTTAGAGGGTCCGTCATGTCCATGCGATCGACTCCTTCTTTTGATTCAGCGCTTGTTCCACCTGCGTCGGGGTGACGATAAAAGTTAAATCGCGACAGTCGCCGTTTTTGAACTCGATCCCCGTCCAGTGTATGCTCCGGATTTCGTCGTTTTGGCGTTCGACGGCTTGTCCGCGGATCATGGCGCGGGTGCCTTGCGGCGGGCGGACCCTGGCTTCCTCCGGCTCGCCGTTGACCAGGAACGGTTGGACCGCGCCTTCCTGCTCCAAACCGTAATACAGGCCGCGTTCGGGGTCGAGATTATGATACTCCAGGTCCAGGCTCTGCATCCAGGGGTCGTCCCAGTCCACCCCCTCGGTCTCCATGAACTGGAGGAAAAGTTTTTCCTTGATGGCCCAATCGATGCGGTCCGAGAGTTTTTCCGGGGCGGTTTTAAGCTCCTCCAGAACGCGTTCCCATTCCCGGATGACCCAGTCCCATTCCTCGCATTGTCCCTCGTAATGCCGTTTGGCCTGGAGCAGGTAGCGCTCCTGGACCTCGACGGGCGCGATGGTTTGCCCGGACTCGCGTTTCAAAAGGACCCTGCCGGTCCTGTCCCTGGAAACGCGTTTCACGTCCGCGACCGGGTCCGCGAGGACATGGGGCAACGGCGCCTTTTCCTCCGCGATCAGCGTGAGAACGAGTTGCGTGGTCCCCACTTTCAAGGCCGTGGCGTAGGGGGACATGTTGGCGTCGCCGAGGATCAGATGCAGGCGCCGGTACTCGGCGGGGCTGGCGTGCGGTTCGTCGCGGGTGTTGACCAGGGGCCGCTGGGTCATCGTTTCGATGCTCAGGACGGTCTCGATAAAGTCGGCCCGTTGCGACAACTGCAGTCCGGAGAAGGGCTCGCCCTTGCGCCATTCGCTTCCCACCTTGCCGGCCCCGGCGTATAGCTGGCGGGTGACCAGGAAGGGGACGAGCTCCTTGACCCACTGGTCGAAAGGCAACCGTCTGGGGATCATGTAGTTGTCGTGCGTCCCGTAACTATGCCCGCTGTAATCGGTGTTGTTCTTGAATATCTGGACGGCCTTCCGGCCCAGGTCCTGGTTGCGCAGGCGGGCGCATTCGGCGACGATCCGGTCGCCCGCGAGGTCATGGGCCGCCAGTTGAAACACGTCGAGACACTCGGGGGTGCAATATTCGGGATGAGTATGGTCGTTGTAAAAACGGGCCCCGTTCGACAGGACCCGGTCGCTTTTCATTTCCCAATAGGTGTAGGGGCGTTTTCCGTCCTCGGCGCAGAACTCGTCCTCCTCCTCGTCCTGCGCCAGGCGGTTGACGGTGAACCCGCGCTGGTCGAGGTGGGTCCGCTCGCGGGAATAGTCCCAGCAACCGAACACGCTCCGGGCTTCGCAACGCCGGAGCAGGCGCATCGACTCCTCCACGGGGTCGGAGTTCTCCACGTCTTCCCGGACGATGCCGTATTCCGTTTCAAGTCCCATCAACGGGATTGTTTTTTCCACGGGGTCTCTCTCAAATGATGGAACGGTTCATGGTCGTTTCGGCGGCGCGGTCGGATCCGCTCGGTTTCCGTATGCGCGCGATGTTGCGGGGGTCCTTGTCGAGGAGTTGCAACCAGTCCTCCATATTGGATTCCGCGGGAAGGAGGGCGCTCTCCGTGAACTCGCTCTCCAGCGACCGCAACAGGTCGTCGATCTTGAGGACGGCTTCCTCCCCCGCGATGGCGCGCTCGACGGCCCGCTCCTTGGCCCGGCGGGCGACGCTTTCGAGGATCGCCCCCGATATGAAGTCCTTCCAGTACATTCTCTCGAACTCGCCGTTGCGCAAGGCGACCACGAGAAGCTCCTGGTCGGTCTTTTTGGCGAACAAGTAGTCCAGAAGGGGCTCGATCATTTCGTCCAGGGGGCGTTCCATCGGCAGGTTTTCCTTCAAATACACCTTCAGGATGGCTTTGCTGTCCTGACGGTTCGGCCGGCCGACCTTGACCTTGCGGTCGATCCTGCCGGGACGTAAAACCGCGGGGTCGATCAGGTCCGGGCGGTTGGTGGCCAGGATCACGACCGTGTCGCGCAGGGACTGGACGCCGTCCATCTCGGCGCAAAACATGGGGACCAGCGTGTTGGCGATATGCGTCCCGCGCCAGGCCTGCCGCGTGCCCAGAATCGATTCCGCCTCGTCGATGAAGATGAAGGGGATATGGTCTTTCTCCCGGTACTCGCGGGCCTTCTTGAAAATTTCGCGGATCTTGCGCTCGGATTCGCCCAGCCACATGTTGAGGATCTCCGGCCCCTTCACGTGGATGAAGCGCCCCTGCAAACCGCGGTTCTGGACCTTGGACAGTTCCCGGATGATGTCCGAAAGGATGGCTTTCCCGATCAACGTCTTGCCGCACCCGGGCGGGCCATAGAACAGAAAGCCCTTGGGGAGCTTGTAGTCCATTTTCTCCAGCAGTTCCTTGTGCAGGATGGGATATTCGATGACCTTGCGGACGTCCTCGATCGCCTTTTCCTGGCCGCCCACCTGGTCCCAACGGACGGGGACGAAATCGTCCTCGAGCTCGGTTTTCGCCTCGCGCCTGGGCAGTTTGTCGATGATGATTTTCTGGCTGGGGTCCAGGACCACCTCGTCCCCCTCTTTAAACGCGGAGGTATCCAAACCCTCCCGGGGGAGGACCATGGCCTCCGAATTCGCCGTCGCCCCCGCCACCAGCCAGTTCCCATCCGCCAGGCGGACGCTGATCCGGGCCAGGGGACCGTATTTGGGAAGAGGCAGTTTGGCGATGGCCACAAACCCCTCGTTCAATGCCACTTGATCGCCAACGTTCAAAACGTCCTTTTCCAGGATTTCCGGCGAAACGGCGGCCTGGTACTCCGTCCCCCCGACCACGATGCGGTAAAGTCCGTCCTGCCCCGCACCGAGAATGGTGCCGATCCGGTGGGCCGGGGATTTCAACTTGGCGATGGTATCCTCCAACGTCTTGATTTTTAACGCGTATTGATGCGCGTCCTGTTGGGCCTGGAGAAGGACGTCGCGCAGATCGTATATTTTTTCCTGGAGTCGGGGCTGGCCGGAAGTTTCTTCAAGGATCTGGTCGATCAACTCAATAATATGGGTGGGGTCTCCCATGGCAGTCCTTGCGGTGGTTGCGATATTCATTAATTGTAGAGATAAAAAAATTAATACTCAAGCTAATTTCTGCAAGCCGGGACTCCTAACCCTCGGGAAATTCAAGGGGAAAAATCGATTCGGGATATTTTTACAAACCTTGTTCTATAAATGGGTTTACTGATGTATTATACTTGGAATAAACGTTTTGGGAAAACCCTCTTACCTGAAACGCCCGGCCAGCCGGATATGGCGGTATGGAGCTGCGGGAATTTCATTTAATCGCTATCGCTTGCTTTCGGCATTATGCCCCCTGTCATGAACAAACCCCGGATCGATAAATGCATCGTCAGTTTCAGCCACAACCGGTATCGGTTGCGGAAGGAAGCCGACACGGCAAGCATCGGCAAGGCCCGCCGCGAAATCGCGTTGGGCAAAAACGGCGTCAGCCACCTCATTCTGCGCGCCGAGGACGACGACATCGACCAGTTGAAATTCCTGTTCCTGATCCACGGCATCCCCATCATGTGCTATTCGCTGGCGAACCTGATGACCTCCAGCCTCAGGGAAATCGTCGTGATCGGTTCCGAGGAGGTTCGGCGGGTCATGGACCTGTTCCTGGACATCGTGGGGACCGCCGGCAAGACCATTCAGTTCGTCCATGAAGACCCCGGCAATCTGAGCCTCGTCAACACCCTGCGGCTCGGCCGCTCGAAGTTGTCCGTCGATCCCGCCGAACTGGTCCTGTTCCAGCCCGGCGATCTGCCCTTCATGTGGGACATCGAGAAAGTCATCCGGGACAAGGACATCCAAAACCACAACCTCATCCTGTGGCTCAATTCGCGGCACAGGATGTTCCCGCGCATCGACGAGGACGGCGACACGGAGTTTGTCCGGCGCAATTATCATTACCGGGGCATCGACGAGGACGCCAACGAACGGCATGAAATCAAGGAACCCAACATCTACCCCATCAACCTCGCCGCGGTGGAGCCCGACATCATCGAGCTTCTCCATCAAACCCGCAAGGACGGCAAAATCCTCAAGGCCGGTTTTACCAAGGCCCTGACGATCCCGAACCGCTTCGTGGAGTTGTTGCCCGTCTTCGCCTACCACCTGTGGAACTTCAACGCCGACCTGAAGCGCTTCCGGGCCGACGACACGTACCAGTTCGGCATGCACGTGAGGAATTTCCATCGCGGCGCCTCGATCCTTCTGAACACATCGACCGCCACGAAGATGCACGACGACCCGGCGTTTGTCTCCGACGTGGACGCTCTGGAGGATTGGGAGGATTTCGAGTTTCTGACCCGCCACGCCTTCAAACAGCACGGCGAGGAAGGTCTGACGCACATCCATCCCGCCGGCGAAATCCTCCTCCGCTTCAAGGAGCAAGGCATGGGCCGATTGAAGAAACAGTTGCCGATATACGCCGATTTCCCAGCGTATCTCAATGCCGTTTACCGGTCCCTGGAAATGGACGGGGCGCCCTTCGACAACGCGGGGAATTTCATCAAACCCGCCCGGCGTCCCAGGTGCGTGGAATACGCCTACCAGTGGTACCGGCAAAAAACCCGCCCAGAGCGCCGCCAACGCGCCGTTGGATCCAATGCCGCCTCAGGTTGACGCCGAGGCGTCCGGGGAACGTCCCTTGCGCCTGTTCAGACATGTTCGTCCGCCCCCTCCCCGGCCCGGACGGACATAATCCCCTTGCGTCGAAAGCCTTGAATGATTTAAAGTTGTTTAGGCAATAGGTACCATTTTCTCAGGCAAAAACGTTTGCCGTCGAAGGAGAAAACGTTTTGGCTTTAGTTCCGAGAGTGAAACAACCGGGGTTGGAAAAGTTCATCGCGGCGTCCGTATGCATCCATCTCGCGGCTTTCGGGGTCCAG
>JACRGP010000029.1 GCA_016217765.1 Nitrospinota bacterium
CTCCTTCCTAACATACAAGGGGGAAGGCTGGGATGGGGGTTGACGGGCGATATGTCGCGGAACTCACGAGTTCGGTATATCCGGCATTTTCACCCTCACCCCACCCTCTCCCTCAAGGGAGAGGGGGTATTTTGGGAAAAACTCAACTTCGGAATCCGGGTTTAATTAATAATAAAAGTGTATGTAATTTCACACATCGCGGATTTCCCCGCGTATCGTCCCTCCTTGCGCAAAACGCCTCTAATACCGCCGGTTCGGGCGGTTTCCCGCATTCGGCCCGCGGCGGCATCAAAATTGTATTGGATTGGTTGGCATACGCCACGAGCGAAGAGGAAGAACATGGAAATCCTGACGTTGAGTCTTTGGGCTGTCATGGCTTGGGCCTTGCCCAGGTGGGAGGAGGAGCGCCTCTGCAAGAACAATGGCCGGCGGCCTTCGCGGAAGACCCTCCACAATATCGAAAAGGCCTATCTCGAAATGGGCCGGTCGCACGAGGAAGCGAACCGGTTCAACCGCGCCATTCTGGACTACATGGAAGCCGCGAGGCTGAACCCCGAATTTGCCGAGGCGCACTTCCGCCTCGGCAAAAGCTTCATCATGGCCAAACGCTTCCGAAGTTCCGTAAAACCGCTCAAGCGCGCCATCAAACTCAACCCCAACCAGACCGTCGCCTACATTTATCTCGGCTGGGTGAGCAAGCTCCTCGGGAACCACAAGAGCGCCGTCGATCCGTTGAAAAAAGCCTTGTGGGGCCATTCCGAGGGTTTTCCCCGCTTCTCCGGGATCAAGTTGATTATCGTCGACAACGTCACGGGCCAGGAGATCACCATCGAGTTCGACGGCCAGAACCTGGTCGACCCCCGGCTGGCCGTGACCTTTTACCGCTATGGGCTGGCGCATATCAAGTTGGAGCGGTACGAGGAGGCCATCGCGGAATTAAAGGAAGCCGTAAAGATCGACCCGCGGTTCTTCGACGCCCACTATGCCTTGGGCCTCGCCTACGAAAAGGTGGGGGTGCAGGACAAGGCGGTCGAGCATTACGAAAAGGCGTTAAAAGACCGGCCGCAATACGCCGAAGCGGAATTCAAACTGAACAAAACCCACGCCGTCCAAGCCGCGTAAGACCCTCCGTCCAATCGCTCTCTCCGGCAAAAACCCCCATCCTCCCCTATCCAAAACGGGCCCGTTGTGCTAAGCTATAGAAAATCAAATACATAGGCTTGTGGTCGCGAGACCCGCGAATGCGGGGCGGAAAGGTCGTCCGGTTTTGGGGGATTTCCCATGGTTGGGTTGGACGACAGGCTCATTTTGAACTCAGCCGGGCCCTTTGTCCTCCGCGGTCTCCGACGGGTCGTCGAAATGAAAAAAAATCGTTTGCCCATTCTCTTGCTCGCCGCGCTGTTTTTTTCGGGGATTTCCGCCCCGCCCGCCCGGGGAGCCTTGTCGGACGTCGATATCGCCGCCCTGCAACACGACATGGAGAAGATCAAACGCGAGTTGGACGCCCTGTTAAGCGAGCAACGCGAGACGTTCCGGATCGAACTGGAACGGCTGAAGCGCGAAATCGCCATGATCCAGTTGGAAATCGAGGAGGACCTGAAAAGGGAGCAAAACGTATCGGCCAGGGAGATGGAGAACATCAAGGAGTATCTTTCCAACTTCAAGATGGAAACGGAGCGCATCAACCGCGATATCGACCGGGCGTTAAAAGACGAGCTGACCAAGGCCAGGGCGGAGGTGAGCGCTTCGAAAATCGACATGGGAGCGTTCAGAAACATCGCGGAGGGCCTGAACCAGCAGAACCTGGCCCTGGCCAAGTCGAATACCGAGGCGGAAAGGACGCGCGTCAAATCGGAACCCGCCCCCAAACCCGCGCCAATCGAGGCGCTTGCCAAACCCGCGCTCCCCAAAAAAGAAGACTTCCGGCAACTGAAAAAGAGTTTGGAAAACCCTCCGGCCCGGCCCGCCCCCGTTCCAACCAGGGAACAGATTTTTGAAGCTAAACCGCGCGGGAAGAAGAAGGCCGTCCAAGCCTCCAAGAAGCCCGCAACCGAACAAGTCGCGGCGCTCAAGCCCGATGTTCCCCGTCCCCCAAAAGAGGCGGCGCCTAAAAAGGTCCAGGCCGCGGAAAAACCGCGGGAAACGCCTCCCGGCGAGAAACCGGCGAGACCCGTAAAAAAACCGGAGCCCGCCGCCGTAGCCACCGTTGCCCAGGTCAAGCCGAAAGAGCCGGCCGCGCCCAAGCAGACGGAAGAAACCAAGGGCGGCGCCGCGTCCCCTCAAGGCAAGTTTGCCCCGCCGCCCACCGGCAAAGCGGCCCCGAAAAGCCCCGCTACCAAGGAAGTCGAGGTTGTGTCCGCTCCCGTCAAGGCGCCCATCGACCTGACAACCGCAAAAGGCATCCCGGAACCCCAAGCCCCGAAGGCGCCCGGCGAAATTTCCGCGCCGCCTTTAACGCCGCCCGCGGTCGCGGCCAAATCCCGGGAAATCCCCGCGAAAACTCCGGCGAGTCCCGGCGAACCCCCGTCTGAAGCCAGGAAGGCGCCGGCTGTCCCTCCAGGGGAGGAGCCGGCGGCCGCCGCGCTCGCTCTTGCCACGCCGGAAAAAACGGCAGGGCAAGCCGCAACCGCGCAAATTGCCAAGCAAACGACCTCGGAAACTTTGCGGGAAGACAGGGCTCTTCTAATCCTTCCGCCAAGGACTCCCGGAACGCCGGGGGCGTTCCCTGGAGAGGAAGCCGCGGGCGGTACGCCGTCTCCCGAAATGAGCGAAAAGGCGAAACTGCACCGGGAAAAATTGAGCGCGATGAGCGAACGGATCAAGCAGGCCAAACGCCTGGTCTCCAAGTCCCAGGACCCCAGAGACGACTTGATCGTCCTGGGCAAAGTTTATTTGGAATCGGAACGTTATTACAATTCCATGCCCCCGGAGGACAGGGGCGAATTCATCCTTGCGGGGAATTCGGACATTGTCCTGGGCGATTACAACGACGCCCTTTTGTCCTTTCGACTCGCGCTGTCCATGAACCCCAACGACCCGGAGACGCTTTATCAAATCGGCGCGATCCATGACGAACTCAAGAAAGGATTGGCCGCGCGCCAATATATGGAGCGCGCGAAAGCCATGTCCCTGAAACAAGGAGACTCCGAAACGGCCGTGAAAGCCAGGAACTATATCGAATCCTTGAAAAAGAAATACAACCTTACCCATGAGTGAAATCCCGTTTCCGGCGCCCTGCGCGCGCCGCCGCCGCTGGCCGGAGCGAAACCCATCGGGAAGAACGGATCGAAAGGACATGGGGTATACTGAGGGGAGCGCTAAATAGATGGCATTTCAAATCCCCCTAAATCCCCCTTTGCAAGGGGGACTTTCGCGCCCCTCTTTGAAAAAGAGGGGCGGGGGAGATTTTGATCCTTAACATGCAAAAGCGTTAAAAATGCCGCCTGTTTTATGCTCCGAGTAATAATTAAAATTTTGAATCCGCTAGGGACGGGGGAAAGCGATGATTGACGCGGAGCGGGACAGGATCCTGGTGGTGGACGACGAAATCAAGATGTGCGCCACGCTCAAAAGATTTCTGGAAGGCAACCATTACGCGGTGGAGGTGGCCCACGACGGCGAGGAAGCTCTGGAAAAGTTGGAGCGTTTTCTCCCCCAGTGCGTCATCCTGGACATCCGGATGCCGGTCCGCAACGGCATCGAAACCCTGAAAGTCATCAAATCGACCCGCCCCGGGACCGCGGTCATCATGACCACCGCGATCGCCAACGAACCGTATGCCCAGTCGTGCCTGAGCCTGGGGGCTTGCGACTTCATCTTCAAACCGATCCGGCTTGCGGAGCTCCTGGAGAAGGTCCGGAAGGCCTTGCGGAGCCAGCGGGAAAGCGACGGCAAACCGGCGCCGGAACGGACCTGAGAAGCCCCGGCGAAGCGATTGCCGACAATCTTGACGGATTTCATAAAAGCGCTCCGCGACAACCCCGCGAATATAAAGCATGCGTAAACCGTTCCGCTTACTTCTTGTTACCCTTTGCGCGGCCCTCTGTTTCCCGCAAGCCGCGTCGGCCGGGACGGTCCGCGAATGGTATCCCGACGGAAAAATCCGCGCGGAGAAGGAAGTGGACGAGAACGGCGAACCGCGCGGGACCGTCAAGGAATACGGCGAGGACGGGACGCTCCTGTCCGAACGCCGTTTCATCGGCGGCGTCCGGGACGGGATCGGCAAATTATATTATCCCACCGGAGAGTTGATGAGCGAATGGGCCTACAAGGACGGCCTGCGCAACGGCATCGGCCTGGGATATTATAAAAACGGAAAGGTCAAGGACCGCGGCGGCTACCCGAACGGCAAACTGGAAGGAATCGTCAGCATGTACTCCCCCGGCGGGTCCCTGAAAGCGGAAATGAACTTTAAAAACGACCGTCAGGACGGCATATCCAAAACCTATTACGAGAGCGGCAAACTCCAGTATCTGTACAAACACAAGGGAGGCCGGCTCCTCAACCGGAAAACCTACGGCGA
>JACRGP010000172.1 GCA_016217765.1 Nitrospinota bacterium
GCCGTGTCGAGCCGGTCCCGGTCGATGGCGGCAAACAACGCCGTCCCTTCCCTGGTCATGGCGTTGACGTCCGCGCCATGGTCCAGCAGGAGGTTGACGATCTCGGGAAAGTCCACGGCCCGCATCAGCGGCGTCTTGGACAAGGTTGTCTCGTTGACGTCGGCTCCTTTCTCCAGCATTGTCTTGACGATGTCCGCGTCGCCGGTTTCCACCGCCAGCGACAGGGGGATTGTCCCGGATTCCAAACAGCGGCCGATCTCGGCGAGTTTCCCGTTTTTGATTTTATGTTCCATGGCGACGGTATGGACCGCATAAATACAGAAGACCGCGGCTATCGAACAGGCAACCGCTTGTAGCGGACGCGAGCGGTAAAGTTGCGGACGCTCTCCGGCGGAACACAGAAGCGGCGCGATCCTATGGCGAATGCGATCGATGGGCCGGCCTACGAGGTAGTACAACAAGATGGCCATGACCAGCGAAATCCCGGCGCCCAGCAGGCCGTAGGCAACGCTCCCTTCATCGAGCGTCCCGGTGCGCGGTGCGACGTTATCGATCGCCGCGATGTGGACAATATATAGAGGATAGGACAGTTCGCCAATGAGACGGTCGAACTTGAGATCCTTTGTGCGTTCGAATATGAAGGGGATGGAAAACGCCAGGCAAACGTAGTACGCCCAATTGGATGGCGCGTCCACGTAGGTAACCAGCCGTCCATGCGGAGTCCGGTCCAGGAAAAACGAAAAAACAATTAGCGCGGCGAGCAGGACCGTCCCGATTCGCCCGGCGGCGGCGTGGTCCTTGATCCCGCGGTAGAGATAGTACGAGAGGCTCCCCATGCAGAAAAATATCAGCGTGGACGGGAAAAAGTAGTAGCGCCAGGTTTCGGCGAAATCGCCGCGCATAAAGAAGATCCGGATGCACAGGCTCGCCGTCAATAACGCCAGTATCCTGCGCGGAAACAATACGACCGCGGGCGCGAGCAGATAAAAAAGGATTTCGGAGGACAAGGTCCATGCCGGGCCTATCGCCCCGCGCACATCGGAGAGAAGGCTGGCGGGAAGCCATTCCCACCCCAGATCGTTCAGAGGGCACTTGAGCGCGTCCAATCCGATAATAAAAAAATTCGGAATGAATGAAACGATGATTTTCGGGAGATCGATCCCGGAGCCGGGAGCGATCGCGTAGCCTACGCCCGTCATCAAGGTTATAATCAACACGGCCCAATAGGCCGGGAAAAGACGCAGGGCCCGGCTTAAATAAAACGATTTCCTCCAGCCCTCTCCGAGGCCGGAGTACTGTTCGTTGACGATCAGGGCCATATAGAATCCGGAAATGATGAAAAAGCAGATGACGCTGATCTGGTTGTCCATGAACGGAAGGCGCGCATGAGGCAGGTGCCCCGCAACCACGGTCAGCGCGAGAAAAAGACGAAGCGTGCCCAAGCTTTTTCCCTTTCATCCGGAAGGAGGGCAGATGAATGCCAGGTAAGCGGAGATATGTTATATCGAAGGCATTATCTGTATGTATAATATATTTCGGAATTCGGAAAATGTCAAGAAGGGGGGGGCGGCGCTGAAGGGGGAAAACAAAAGCCGGTTCCGGGTAATCTCGGGCCTCTTTTTACGGAGGCGCTTGCAGGGCGAGTTGAAAGGTTGTTCTAAAAGCGTCTGACAAAATGAATTTTGTTTTATCGACAAAATCAAGGGCGGGGAGAAACACCTCTCCCAACCTCCCCTTGAAAAGATGTAGGGGCGATTCGCGAATCGCCCCTACCCCCTTCCTTTCAAAGGAGGGGTTGGGAGCGCTTGTGTTTCATTTTGTTAGGCGCTCTGGGGAGGGCGGCGAACCTTTTTGGGGCCGCTAGAAATTGCCGATGGTCTTTTTCTGGATGGCGATCAGTTCCTTGATACCCTTGTCGGCGAGGGCCAGCAGGCCCGCCATTTGCTTATCGTCGAAGGGTTCTTTTTCCGCCGTCCCCTGGATTTCCACGTAGCGTCCGGACGAGGTCTTGATGATGTTCATATCGACGCTGGCCGAGGAGTCCTCTCCGTAGTCGAGGTCCAGGACCTTTTTTTGATCGACGATCCCCACGCTGATCGCGGCGACGAATTCGCGCACGGGGATGGCGTCGATCAGTTTTTTCTTCCTCAGGCTCTTCAGGGCGAGGCACAGGGCCACGAACGCGCCGGTGATGGAGGCGCACCGGGTCCCGCCGTCGGCCTGGATCACGTCGCAGTCGATCCAGACGGTACGCGCGCCCAGTTTTTCCAGGTCGATCGCCGAGCGGATGGAGCGGCCGACCAGTCTCTGGATTTCCTGCGTCCGGCCCGACAGTTTGCCCTTGGAGGCCTCGCGCGCGGTGCGCGTGTGGGTGGCGGCGGGGAGCATGGAATATTCGGCGGTGATCCAGCCGCTCTGCTTGTCGCGCAGGAAGCTGGGGACTTTTTCCTCCACGGTGGCCGCGCAGATCACCTTGGTATTGCCCATCTCGATGAGGACGGACCCCTCGGGATGGTTGATGAAGTTTTTCGTTATTTTGACTTTCCGCATTTCGTCGTGCGCTCTGCCGTTGGGTCTGGACATGGGTGTCTCCAAGTAAATACGGATATCAGTTTGGGTTTTATGATTATTGACTGGTTAAAATACCATAAAATCGCCATAGATCAATCATTAGCCTGAAAATTGCGTCAAGGACCGTCCGGCGAAAAGTTCCCTGGGTAATCCGCCGCGCGCGCCGGATTGTCCAATCGTGTTGTAACTGTTTATAAATTAAGATAGTATAGCAATCGCCGAGGCCGCGTTGCCGAGGTTTCGGCAAGGGTCGAAAACAACGAAGGGCGTCATGGATTCTTATTTCGAACAAGGGGTTAAGTTGACGGGCACGTTTCGCGTCAAGGGGGTTGTCCACTTCGACGGCGAGTTCCAGGGAGAGCTTTTCTCTGAGGACCATTTCATTGTCGGGAAGGCGGGCAAGCTAGTCGGGGACGTCCGCACCTTCGAAATCTCCAACATGGGAAGCATCCAGGGGAACATCGTCGCGGAGAACAAGGTTTCCTTATTGAGCGAAAGCCGTCTGGTCGGGGACATCACGGCGCACCACCTGGTGATCGAGGAGGGGGCCAACTTCGAGGGCCGTTGCAAGATGGTCGATTCCTCTCCCAAGGCCCGCAAGGCGCAGACGGAGAAGCCGCCCAAGCCGGCGGAAAAAATCGAGGCAACGGCCGGTCCGGCGCCGGGAAAACGCGGCAAAAAGGCCGCCGTGTTTGCGGGAGCCGCGGTCCTGGTCGCGGGTCTGGGCTTGTTATATCCGGCGTTTTTCACCGACAAGGTCGACACGCTCGTCCAAAGGGGGAACGGTTACCTGGCGCAGAAAAAATATTCCGAGGCGGAGGCGGAGTTTTCCAAGGCCCTGCAGTTATCCAAGTCCAGTCCGGATGCATACGCCGGTTTGGGCGAGGCGTACTTGAACAAGAACATGTTTGCCGAGGCCGTGACTCAATTCAAACGGGCCGTCGAGTTGAAGCCCGCGCAAAGCTCGTACCGGATCAAACTGGCCGACGCCTATGCCGGGAAGGGCCAGATGTCGGAAGCGGAGCAAACGTATAAAAAATCCGTGGAAATCGACCCCAAAAACGACGAGGGGTATTACGGCCTCGCAACGCTCTATATCGCCGGCAACAACCATGAAAAGGCGATGACGAGCCTGGAAAAGGCGATCGGCTTGAATTCCAAGTCATACAAATACCGCAGGACGTTGGGCCAGTTGTTCGCGGAGAAGGGCGATCTGGACCGCGCCCAAAAGGAGATCCGGGAGGCCCTCGATTTGAAGAAAGACGACCCCAACCTGCATTTTTCCATGGGCGAGTTGCTTTTTAAAATCGGCAAGGAAGACGAGGGGGTCAAGGAGTTCAAGACCGCGATCGAGCTTTTCCCGCAGAATTTCCAGGCCCAGGTCCGTCTGGCCGATTGGTATTTCCAGAAGGGGTTGCTGGACGAATCCTTGAAATCCTACAAGGCGGCGGAGACCCTGCAACCGCAGAACCCCGAAGTGCAACTTCGCCTGGGCATCATTTATTCCGACACCAAGCAACTCCAGAAAGCGAAGGTCGCCTTCCAAAAGGTGGTCAAACTGAACCCGCAGGACGGCGACAGTTATTTCCGGCTGGGCAAGATCCTGATGGCGGAAAAAAAGTACAAGGAAGCGCAGGGGGCTTTTCAAAGCGCCGTTTCCTTGGACCCCCAAAGTCACGAGATCCATTACGAACTCGGAAACGCTTTTTTGGAGGACGGCCAGGCGGATCTTGCCGTCAAGTCGCTCAAGGACGCCTCGGCCATGGAGCCGAAAAACACGCGTTATCTGATGGCCCTCGGCAAGGCCTATGTGCTGAAGAAGGACCTCGACATGGCCATCGAGACCTTGCAATCGGCCCTCGCCGTCGAACCGGAAAGCAAGGCCCTGTCTTTTGAGTTGTGCAACGCGTACAGCAAGAAGGGCTATTTCTCCATTGCCATCAACCACTGCAAGAAGGTCCTGGCCCTCGACGGCGCCGATTATGAAGCGATGAACCGGCTCGCCTGGCTCCACGCGAAAAAGAAGACCAATCTGGACCAGGGGCTGAGCTTGTCGTTGAAGACCGTCGAAGCCTTTCCCGACCGGGCGGAGTTCATCGATACCCTCTCGGAAATCTATTTCGTCCGCGGGGAAACGGACAAGGCGTTGGAGAACATCAAACGGGCCATCGACCTGAACCCCGAGGACAACTACTACAAACAGCAGTTGTGGCGGTTCAAGAACGCCAAGCCTTGACGCCCCTGGTTTTCCGTTTTCTTTGTCCTGTCCCCTTGATGTCCCCCGTATCCCTCCCGCGCGGGAGATTTCAGTCCCCTTCGGGACCGGATTGCAATAGCTTCAACGACTTGTTGAGTTCCGCGTGATTTCCGAAGAGGATCAGTATGTCGCCGTCCTGAAAAAGGAAATCGGTCGCGGGCCGGGGGTGCGCCTTGCGGGCGCGCGCGACGGCGATCAGCATGACGCCCGTCCGCGCGCTTAGCTCGATTTCCCCGAGGGTCTTGCCGTTGGCCCACGAATCGTCCAGGATGACGAAGGACTCGGTGAGGCTGGCGGTGAGGAAGGCGGAAAATTTCCCCATGCTCTGGGCCGAGAGGGAGATGCCCCGGAACATCGCGTACCCCTCCAGTCTCACCAGCTCGATCTGCTGTTCGATGACGTTGTTGGGGATTCGATACTCCTTGAGCGCGCGCGAGAACACCTCGATGGACGTCTCGAACTCTTCCGGGATGACCTCGCTGGCCCCGTTGGACTTCAACTCCTCCACCTGCGAGGCGTAGCGCGTCCTCACCATGATGTAAAGGTCCGGGTTCAATTGGCGCGCCAGTTTGACGCCCTGGCGGGCGGAGGCGTAATCCGATATGGAGAACACCATCATGCGCGCCGTCGCGATCCCCGCCCGCCTCAGGATGTCGCGGTGGGTCGCGTCTCCGTACAGGGCGGGGATGCGCTCGGCGATGGCCCTTTTGATCCGCTCCCCGTCGAGGTCCAACGCGATGAAGGGAATATGGGTCTCCTTGAGGACCCGCGCCAGATGCCGGCCGCCCAGCCCATAACCCGCGATGATCACATGGTCCGAAAGGGCCTTCTTTTCTTCCTCGCCTTCCTCCGGGGAGGGGACCGCGACCCGCGACGACAGCCTCGCCGATACCTGGGTCGAAAACTGGATACACAGCGGCGATACCAGCATGGTGAGGATGGAGACGATCAGGAACGACTGGTATTCGCCCGGGTCGAACAGGCCCAGTGTCCTCGCCGTATCCGCGATCAACAGCGAAAACTCTCCGACCTGGGCCAGGCGAATGCCCACGATCAGGGAAATGCGCAGTGGGTTTTTCATCGCCAGGGACGCCAGGGACGCCAGGGCGGTTTTGGAAACGACGAGGGCCAGCGTCAACCCCAGGTATAGCCAGGGCGACCCTAAAAACACGCGGACATCGAGGAGCATCCCCACCGATATGAAAAAGACGCTGACGAAATAGTCCCGCAGGGGGAGGATGTCGAGGATGATTTGATGGTTGTATTCGGACTCGGAAATGATCAGCCCGGCGATGAAGGCCCCCATGGCCAGCGACAGGCCCAGGGCCTGGGAAATCCAGCCGGTCCCCAGTATGATCAAAATGACGAAGAGCGTGAGGTGCTCCTTGTTTTTCGTCTTGGCGATCTGGACGAGCGCGCGCGGGACCAGCAACCGGGAAACGAGGAATATGAAGGCCAGCGCGAACGCCGATTTCAGCAACGCCAGAGCGATGTCCAGCCAGGTCGAATGCACGGTCTGCGCCAGCAAGGGGATGACGAGCATCATGGGGATCACGCTGATGTCCTGCAGTAACAGAATTCCTATGCTCAACCTGCCGTGCAGGGTGTCGATTTCCCCCCGATCGGCGATCATCTTCAGGACGATGGCCGTACTGCTGAGGGCGATGAGCAGTCCCAGGACGGCGCCTTGGTTTTTTGGAAGGCCCAGGGCGGCGGCGGTCGCAAATACGGCCAGGGCGGTAAAAAAGATTTGTAAAATCCCGGCCCCTATTCCCCCGGCAAAATTTTTCAGCACGTTGGCCAGGGAAAACTCCAGGCCGATCATGAAAAGGAGCAGGACCACCCCGATTTCCGCCAGGTTTTCGACGGACCGGGGGTCGCCGATCCAATGGAGACCGTGGGGGCCTATGATGACCCCGGCAACCAAAAAACCGATCATGGACGGCAGTTTGATTCTATGGAAGGCAAGGTTGATGGGGAGCGAGACCAGGAGGAGGATGGTCAGGTCCTTGATCAATCCGTAATTGTTCACTGGTCAACCTGGCAAGGATGGTTGGAAAAAAAAAACTGCTCGATCCGACAGCGATTTTAACAAATGGGGATAGTTAAGGGAAGGACGGGGTTTGGGCGGATGCGGGAGACCTCGATGGCGAACGCGCAAAAAAAACAACCAGGAAACCCTGAGGGAATCCTGGTTGTCGGCATTTGCGTCGGTCAAGTTTCCATGCCGGCCGAAAAAAGGCCGGCGGAAATCAGTGTTTGCCTTTTTTATCGTCGTGCCCGCCGCGTCCCTCGCCTTTCTTGGAATCCTCGGTGGGAGCGGGAGCGGGGTCGTCGGCAAAAGCTTTCATGGGATTGGCAACCGCCACGGTAAACAGGAAAGCCAGGGCGGAAAACACGGGGATCAACTTTTTCATAAGCGCTAACCTTAGAGAATTGGGTTTAAAAAATCAAATTTCCACGTCGTGCCAGGAGAAAACAACCCGGACGCCCATCAGGGCGTCCGGGTCATTAGCGAGACTAATCGCAACCGACGGGTCTTTTTAAAAAAGAACCCGCCGGTCAGGCAAAAACAAATCCGAGGTTCCCGTGTGGGAATGGATTATTTCTTGCCCTTTTTCTTTTTGTCGTCTTTCTTCTCTTCAGCCGGAGCGGCGGGAGCGGGTTCTTCGGCGTAAACCTTCACGGGTTTCACGGCGGAGACGGTGAACAAGAAAGCCAGAGCGACGAAAGCGGGAATGAACTTTTTCATGATAGTTTCCTTTGTAAAATGGTTTATGAGTTCGGGGATGGACCCCAGTTTGTTTTTTTTGTTCGCGGCCCATTCCGGCGCGAGCCGGGACAAACCGCAAAAAGACCGAAACGGTCCGGTTCCGAAAAGGAACGGATTATTTCTTGTCCTTTTTCTTTTTGTCGTCTTTCTTCGTCTCGGCCGGAGCGGCGGGAGCGGGTTCTTCGGCGTAAACCTTCACGGGTTTCATGGCGGAGACGGTGAACAGGAAAGCCAGGGCGACGAAAGCAGGAATGAACTTTTTCATGATAGTTTCCTTTGTAAAATGGTTTGTTTAATGTAAAAACTAGTTTGAGTTTTGTTATCAGGATTTATTTTCCACCCAGTCCTACCTTTCTCTTCGGCAAAGGCAGGGCAATCAGCCTCCCTTCTCACGGAATGCCTCAACAACGTTTATAAATTAGTTGTAGGCATGTTTTTGGTGATGTTTCAGACTCCATGTTGACAACGTTTTAGATGTGATCCAAGTCTTAAAACCTTTTAAGATCAAAGGTTTTTGGTAGTTCGCGAAGGGGGGCGGAATGAACGTGGTTTTGGCGTAATGGGGCGGATAAGGCTGGAAAAGCAGGGCGAACAGAAAATAGGATCGCATAGGGGTTAGCTGTTGTCCTTGATAAGAGATTTTATAAAACCTTCGCTGGCGAGCTTTTCCTGCGTAACGCGGGCCTCCTGGGCGGAGGCAAACTCGCCGACTCTGACAATATATTTTTTGCTTTCGGCGCTCGATGTCTGGACGCGCGAAAGGAAGCCTTTGCGATTCAGTTGACTTTGTAGGGATTCCGCTTCTTTTTTGGAATGAAACTTGGCAAGGAAAAATGCGTATGAGCTGTCTGGATTTTTTTCCAGAAGGGGGTGGTAGCCGGCGCTGGAGAGGTTTTTAAATTCCTGCTCGCTACTCTGTTTGTCCGGGAACCCTCCCACGTAGACGGCATGATACACGTCGTACGAGGACAGGACGCGCACGTTGGGTTGAAAACCCTTGGATTTAAGCTTGCCCGACAACCGGTCCGCGTTGTCCTTGATCGAAAAAACGCCCAACTGGATGCTATAGACGGAATGTTCCTTCGGCGTCGCGAGTTTGACGGAGGCTTGTCGGTTGATGGGCGTTTCGGAGTTGACCGCCGGGATCATCTCCTCGGTATTGTTGGGTTTATTGGCGTCGTCCCGGCCCGATGTGGAACCCGCGCGGTTTCTTTCGTTGGCGACCGTGGGGGCGGAGGCCATCCGGTCCGTTTTGAAATCTTCTTTTATAATGGGCGTTCTTTTACTGGGGGCCCTGGCGATTTTCTGCCCGTTTCGCGAGGAAGCCGGGCCAGGCGCTTTGGTGGACTTGGGTTTTTGCTTTAGAAGCGGTTTGCCGTCCGCGTCCGGGGCCTTGGGTTTTTCGCTCCCCGCCGGCGGGGCGGAAAGTTTTTCCAGTTTTTCCAACTCGTTTTTAATGGAAGCCGACGCGTCGCCGGTCTTCGCGGGCGCGGGCTCCTTGGCCGACGGAGAACGCTCCGCGGTTTGACCCGGCCCGGATTGCCCTCCCTGACGCTCATTCGTCATCCGGGTCGGGTCGGCCGGCTGGGGCGTCTTGCCGGCGGGAGAGACCGGGGTTTGCGGGGCCGCGCCGGTTACGGCTTCGTTTAATTTGTCCTGGATCGGCGGAAGCGGCGCGTTTTTATTCTCCAGAGGGAATGGAATGGGTTTGGGTTCCGGAGCCTTGGCAACCTCGGCGACCTGGGCCGCCGACGATTGGGCGTCCTGGGTCTTGGGCGCATCGGGTTGATTCCGCATCCCAAAATATAAAGCGACAAGCAACGCGACGCCGACCGCGGAGATGGACACCAGCTTGGTATGCTTGGACCGGATCTTCTTTTCGGCCTCCAGTTCGGCTTCGATCTCGGCGTCCTCGATGATTTCCTCGATGCGCTTGCTGTACTTGTTTTTTTCTTCTAGCGAAGATCGTGTCATGGCTGGTTTGCGCTTAGCGGCTTTGGGGTTGGGGCAAATGAGCTTCACAAATGAGGGTTGTTATGGTAAAGCTGGGAAGAGAAACGCGGGCGCAAAAGACGGCCGGGAGCGATTTCGCAATCGTCTGGGATGAGGGTTGAGCAGGCATCTCTTGAGCCCCGTTTTAGTTACAAATAAGTATATCCATGTGAAAAATGCGTGTCAAGAAAAACCAACCTTTTGAAATTATTGTATAACTATTTGTATAATAAAGGGTTGTGGATTTTGTGATGGGAGACGAGGCTGGGCGCGAGGTCGATTTGTCGGTGTCCCTGGGAGGGTTTTCGCTGGCCAATCCAGTGATGGCCGCTTCGGGCACATTCGGTTATGGGCTTGAATTTGCCCAATTTGTCGATTTAAATCGATTGGGCGGTTTCTGCACGAAAGGGTTGTCGTTACGGCCCAGGACGGGGAATCCGGTCCCGCGGATCGTGGAAACCCCTTCCGGGATGCTCAACGCCATCGGGCTGGAAAATATCGGCCTGAAAAAATTTCTCGACGAAAAGGTCCCGCTACTGCGCGAGTACAAGACGCGCGTCGTCGCGAATTTTT
This sequence comes from Nitrospinota bacterium, assembly GCA_016217765.1. Lineage (GTDB taxonomy): Bacteria > Nitrospinota > Nitrospinia > Nitrospinales > JACRGP01 > JACRGP01. The sequence continues at coordinate 10,167 of JACRGP010000172.1, forward strand.
TCGGGGAGACGGTCGGGGAGTACGCGGAGATGGCTTCGGCCCTGGCGGACGTGGACCGGGTGGACGCGTTGGAGATGAATATCTCCTGCCCCAACGTGGCCAGGGGCGGCGCTCAGTTCAGCTCGCAGGCCGGGATGGTCGAGGAGGTGGTGGGCGCGGTCCGCCGGACGGCCCGGAAGTTCCTGATCGTGAAACTCTCCCCCAACGTGACGGACATCGCGGAGATCGCGCGGGCCGCGGAAGGGGCCGGGGCGGACGCCCTGTCCCTGATCAACACCCAGGTGGGCATGGCCGTCGATTTGCAAACCCGCAGGCCCTTCCTGGCCAACCTGACCGGCGGGTTGTCCGGTCCGGCCATCAAGCCGGTCGCGCTGGCCATGGTGTACCGCGCGGTCCGCGCCGTGAAGATACCGGTTTTGGGGATGGGGGGCATCATGCGGGCCGAGGACGCCCTCGAATTCCTGGTGGTCGGGGCCTCGGCCGTGCAGGTGGGGACGGCCAATTTCATCGACCCTTCGGCCACCATGAAAATCCTGGACGGGATTCGGGCCTATTGCCTGGAACACGGCGTCAAGAAACTGTCCGACTTGCGGTCCCCGGTTTGAGGCCGTTTCAGGGCAGATAAACCCGCGGGACGCGCTTGCTGACGGCGCACAGGATTTCGTACGGGACGGTCCCGTTTTGTTGGGCCAGTTCCTCCGCGGAAATGGCTTCCTGTCCCTGGCGGCCCAGGATCACCGCCTCGTCCCCCACTTGCGCTTCGGGGATATCGGTAACGTCGATCAAACACATGTCCATGCAGATCGTCCCGACTTGACGGGCTTTTCTCCCGCGGATGAGGACATTCATCTTGCCGGACAGGTTCCGGGACAGACCGTCGGCGTATCCGGCGGGCAGGGTGGCGATCAGGCTGTCCCTGGAAACGACGTGGTTTTTGCCGTAGCTCAGGCCGGACCCCTTGGGGATGCGGTTGATCTGGATGATCCGGCTTTTCCACTGCATGACGGGGAGCAATTCTCCGCCGCCGGCCAGGTTTTTCAAATGGGGTTTCAGTTTCGGCGAGGGGAGCGCGCCGTAAAGGATCAATCCCGGCCGGACCATGTCAAACCAGGTTTGCGGGAATTTGATCAGGGCGGAACTGTTGGCGCAATGCAACAAGGGGACGGGTCTGCCCGCGGCCCTCAATTGCTCCACCGCCCGGTTGAAACGCGACAGTTGGGACAGCGTGAATTCCGGGTCGTCCTCGTCGGCGGACGAAAAATGCGTGGACACGGCCTCGATGCGGAGGTTTTTGCGCTCCAGGACGCGTTCCACGAGGCAGAGAAAGTCTTCCGGCAAGACCCCCAGCCGGCCCATCCCCGTATCGACCTTGATGTGGACTCCGACGGTTTTTCCGGCCCTGGCCGCCTGGCGGGACAGGGCCCGCGCGAGCCGGTAATCGCTCAGGATGGTGGACAGGCCGCCGCGGATGAGGGCGTCGATTTCATGGGGAAAGACGCTCCCGAGGACGAGGACCGGCGCGTCGATCCCGTGTTGTCTCAATTCAAGGCCTTCCTCGAGTATCCCCACGCCGAGCCAGTCCGCCCCCGCGTCCAGGGCCGCCTTGGAGCAGGGGAGGGCCCCGTGTCCGTAGGCGTCGGCTTTGACCACCGCCATGGTTTTCACTCCGGGACGCAGGGCCGTCCGCGCGAGGTTCAAGTTATGGCGGAAGGAGGTCAGGTTGATCTCGGCATGCGTCGCCCTCTGGGTCGTCGCGGCGGAACCGGCATGGGGGATGATGTGTTGGGGCACGGTGGTATGCGGTTGCTGGGGATGTCGAGCCGGGTCGGGGCTCGTGGTTACTCCCGCCGGGTCCTTCCGGTCTGGGAAAGGCGTCCCATCTTTTTCGCGGACGGTCCGGCGGTCCTCACCGCCCGGCAGGACATGAAGGAGTCGTCGGCGGCTTTCTTGCGGACAAGATAGCCGCGATCGCTGTAAAAGTTGTAGGCCATGGCGTTCATGCCGTTTTCCTCGCTACACCAGTAGTTGAAACCGCAACCTTCGGGAAATTTGAGGTCGATGTGGACGATGTCGCCGTTAAAGTCGGTGTTCTTGCTGTCATGGTCGTACAGGTTCCGGCAATCCTGGCTGGTGGGCAACCGCCAGTCCGAAAACCCGGCGAATTTCTCCTCGTTCAACCGGGCCACGAATTTATGGGCGCCTTTCCAGGAGCGCCACTTGCCGTCGATCTGATAGCTGTCCTTCTGCATCCACGTCAGGTTGTACTTGGTGTCCGCCAGGGAGCCGTCGCCATTGTCTATGAAGCGTTCGCTTTCTTCTTCCGCCATGGTTTTCCGCAATGAACGGGTTTCGCCAATGAATTCAAAACGCTCCGGGACGCGAAACCTTTGCGGCCCGGCGCCGTTTGCTTTATAATAATATCAATTTCCGAACGAGTACAGACGAAAAATCCAGGGTTTCCCGCGGGGCCGCTTGCGGAGCGTTTAATTCAATAAGGAAGCGTTATGCCAAAGATCGAAGTGAAAAGTTATTTCTACGACCTGATCCACTGCAAGGACAAAATCAACGCCACGTTCGCCAAGTGGGACGAGCAATATGGAAACGACGAGCGCGGCGCGTTGGTGGCGGGGATCCGCGACTGCCCCGACTCCGAATTGGTCGCCTTGTTGATCAATGTCCAGAGATTGGCCGCCGGGTACGAGCAGATCCAGGAGTCGGTGACCCAGGCGGAACAGGCCGAGGTCGAGGCCGCCATGTCGGACGAGGACGACGACGAAGACGAGTGACGGGCTGGGCGGCGTTTCCGCGTCCCGCAACCGGAGTTCAATCGCTTTTCAGCAATTCCCTGGAAACCGGGTCCATTAACAACCGGGTCATCCCGCCGTGGCTTCCGGCCCAGAGGGAATGGTCCTCCCCGAATTCGATGCTGAATACGAAGTCGCCCGCCAGACCGTTGAGTTTGGCGTAGTTGGTAAAGGTTTTTCCGTCAAACCGGCTCAGGCCCCTATTGGAACCGATCCACAGGTCGCCATAGGGGTCTTTTTTCAGCGCGAAAATGAAATTGCCCGGCAGACCGTCCTGGGCCGTGAAGTTCCGGAAGACGCGTTTCCGGGTGTCGAACAGGCTCAACCCGCCGCCCCAGGTCCCGACCCACAGGCCGCGGTCCTCGTCCAACAGCATCGAGACGACGTAGTTGGGGCGGTAGTCGTTTTTTCCGGTATTGGGGAGGTCCGGCGGCTGGCTTGCATGGTGGGCGCCTTCGAAGGAGGGCATGGCGTCCAGGTTTTCACGTTGCACGGCGTCGAGGGGCGCCCCCAGCCCGGCGGTATGGTTCCATTTCAGCCACGTCTTGCCGTCGAACATGGATATGCCGGATTCGGTCCCGAACCAGACCCTGCCGTCTTTCCCGATTTCAATGGCGTAGACCCAGTTGTCGATCAATCCGCCGCCGGTGTTTTCGGTGGTGAAGGCTTTCCATGATGTGCGCAGGCGCGGGTCGCCCGTGACGCGGTTGGCGCCGCTCCATGTCGCGATCCACAGGTCGTCCCCGGCGAACTCGAGGTCGTACACGAAGGCGTCGCAAAGTCCCTGGGGGGTGTTGTAGTTGACCCACTGGCCCGCGCGCCGCCGGCTGAGGCCGCCGCCATAGGTCCCGACCCAAGGCTCGCCCTGCTTGTCGAAAGAGATATGGAATATGCCGTTGCTCAACAGGGCGTTGCGGTTGTCGAAGATTTGGTAATCGCCGGCGGTGGTGGTATCGTACGCGACGACCCCCATCGAGGTCCCCATCCACAGGGTTTTCCCATGCGCCTTGAGGACTTTGATGTTCCGCGCGTTCAATTCGTAGGTCTGCGTTTTCAGAATATGCGGGAAAACGGTCCCCGATGTTTTGGACGCGAGTTCCGCCGGCAACGCCCGGGCGAGGTCCGCCGCCGCGAGGAGAACGATCGTGGTCAGAAGGATGCGTAGCTTGGATATGGCGTGAGCAAAAAAATGGGATTGCCCCCCCTTTGGCAAAGGGGGGAGGGGAGGATTTTGCAAGGGGGGATAAAACAAAGGCGCTTTTAGCGCTGGATATTTCCCCTTGTCAAGAGGTCGGCAAGCTCCGTTCTTGATCATCATGCGGTCCCTATGAGTTCGGCGCGAATGGAGATACGAAAACGATTTCAGGAGTCCAAGACTAAAGATGAACGAAAAAAAATATACCGTATTATTAGCGCTATGTCTTTCGATTTCCCAACCGGCCTGCCAGGGGGAAAAACTGCCCGCCACGATGGTTTCCGAAATCGACCGGAAGGCGATGGTTTTGGTCCCCGCCGGGGAGTTCGTCATGGGCACGAACAAAACCGATCCGGAGAACATCCATTTGCGCATCGGGACCGTCAAACCTTTGTACGTGGACCAACAGCCCGAACGGAAAGTGTTTCTGGACGCGTATTATATCGACCGCTTCGAGGTGACCAACAAGGAGTACAAGCGGTTCGTGGATTCCGCCCAGTATCCGGACTGTCCCGCCAACTGGGTGGACGGCGAGTATCCGCGGGGCCTGGACGACCACCCCGTGACGAACGTGTCCTGGGCGCAGGCCATGGCCTATGCGTTGTGGGCGCATAAGACCCTGCCCACCGAGGCGCAGTGGGAGAAAGCGGCGCGCGGCGCCGACGGCAGGATCTATCCCTGGGGGAACGAATACGCGAAAGGCCAGGCCAACATCGAGATCGACGCCGTCCGGCAGACGGCGCCGGTGGGCAGTTACCCGCGGGACGTCAGCCCGTATCAGGCCTACGACATGTCCGGCAACGTCATGGAATGGACGCAGGATTGGTATCAAGCCTATCCCGGCAACGATTACCAAAGCTCGCGCTTCGGCAAGAACTTCAAGGTACTGCGCGGGAACGGCTACCAGAAGGCCGGGCATTATTTCCTGGAAGCCTACCGTTACCTGTTCCACCGCACCGAGGCCGAGCCGGACGAGTTTTTCGAGAACGTCGGGTTCCGGTGCGCCACCCCGTTCATCAAACCCGGGGGCAACTGACAAATCAACCTCCTCCCCCTTTCAGGGGGAGGCTGGGTGGGGTAAACGGGCTGGGCTTGTACCCCCATCCTGACCTTCCCCCTGAAAGGGGGAAGGGAATTAGTCGTCCTCAACTTGAGGGGAATCGCGCCGGGGAGCCATGAATGACATGCCGTTCGATATGCCGCCGTGGCGCCGCGAAGTTCTGGATCCCGGCTGTCGCCGGGATGACCTAACGACCGTTCGCGTAGGAAATCCTGTCCGAATGGGCGTTTGTGGCCGCGGCCGGCCGGGCGGCGAAACGGCGAAGGCCATTTTCCTTCCGGCGGTGATATAATGTTTGCCGGGGGTGAGACTGAACGCGTTGCGGTTTTCCCCGTACAATTGGGCAATTTCATTAACGTGGAAGGAGATCGTATGAAACCGGAACTGCAACCGATTTTAACCGAATTGCGGGAGCGGTTGACGGACCTTTACGGCGCGCGGTTGCAACAAATCTCCCTGTTTGGATCGCAGGCGCGGGGCGATTCGACGCCCGGATCGGACATCGACGTTTTGATTGTTTTGCGGGGGGAAGTGGATCCCGCCGAGGAAATCGCGAGAACCGGCGATATCACTTCGGGGATTTCGCTCGATCATGATGTCGTGGTGTCCTGCGTTTTCATGTCGTCCGACCGGTATGAAACGGAGCAAAGCCCGCTCCTCCTCAACATCCGCCGCGAGAGCGTCCCGGTATGACGGGCGAACAGACCGCTCTCTTGCGAAAGGCAAAAGCCAGTTTGCAGGCGGCCCGAATGCTCGCCGAAAAGAATTTCCACGACTTTGCCGTTGCCCGCTCGTATTACTCCATGTTTTACCTTGCGGAGGCTTTTCTTTTGGGGAAGGGGAGCGCTTTCTCGAAACACTCCTCCGTCATAGCCGCCTTTGGCCGGGAACTCGTCAAGTCCGGACAAGTTCCTCCGGAGTTTCACCGCTATCTGATCGAAGGCAAGGACAACAGAAACATCGGCGATTACGATATCCAGTCAACGCTTTCCCAAAAGGACTCCGGCGAACAAATCCGCCGGGCGGAGAAATTCCTTGAACTTGCCGAACGCATGATCGGACCGGTCCCCGATTGAGAAGCGGTTCTGTTTTGCCAGACCGCCAAACGGCGCCGGTGGGGGGAGCTACCCGCAGGACGTCAGCCCGTTCCAAGTCCATGGCATGTCCGTTATCTATTTCACCGCACCGAGGCCGAACCGGACGAGTTCTTCGAGAACGCCGGGTTCCGGTGCGCCACCCCGTTCATCAAACCCGGGGGCAACTGACAAATCAACCTCCTCCCCCTTTCAGGGGGAGGCTGGGTGGGGGTAAACGGGCTGGGCTTGTACCCCCATCCTGACCTTCCCCCTGAAAGGGGGAAGGGAATTAGTCGTCCTCAATTTTCCCCGTGTATAGTTACTTATGAACTCTCTAGTATAACGTTTCCAAAAATGACTTTTGTATAACTATCTTCCAAGCCGTCATTGCGAGCGGAGCGAAGCAATCCAGAGATTCTGGATCGCCACGCCGTCTGCGACGGCTCGCGATGACGGACCGGTCGACGATTGAGAAGCGGTTCTGTTTCGCCAAGCCGGCGGCCGGAGTTTTGAGTTGCCGAACTCCTGAAACGAGGAGTAAACTGGAAGACGCGAGGGGGGTGATCCCGTGAATGTGGAGCCGCGTCCGAAGCGATCCGTGGAAAATGTTCCGTCTAAGACGGCGGAGCAGGTCCGCATTACGCTGGGAAGAAGAGCGCTGTTGCATGAGGGATGGCAAATAGCGGTATTCGCGGGCATCCTCGTCTTTGCCGGGGTTTTGACCTGGTCGTCCGTCGTCAAGATCAAGGTCGGGGAACAAGACGAGTTTGCCGATTCCCTCAGGACGACGCTTGCGACGATCCACGAAGCCCTGCGCTTTTGGGCAGGCGACCACAAGAGGGACAGTTTGTTTTTGTTGTCGGCCCCCGGTTTGCGCGAGCCCGTTCGGGCTCTGCTCAGCGTTCCCCGCCTTCCCGGGCCGTTGCTGTCCAGCCCGTCCCTGCCCGTCCTGCGGTCCCTGCTGGAGCCGCCGATCGCGGTCGGGCATTATCTTGAATTCTTCTTGATCGCTCCCGATTATGTCAACCTGGCGTCGATGAACGACGCGAATGTCGGCTCTCCAAACCTGTTCGGCAAGCAAAAGGACCTTGTGGACAGGGCATTCAAAGGGGAAACCTTGCTGACCCTGCCCGCGTTTTTCGCTGGGGTTTTGACGCCGCCGGGTGGTTCGGAAATGCCGGGTGAAAACAGGCCCGTGATGTTTATTCTGGGCCCCCTTAGGGATGAAGACGGCAAGGTGTCCGCCGTCCTGGCCTTCGCGATCGATTCCGAGGGGGAGTTTCTCCATTTCGCGCGACTCGGCCGTATCGGCCAGACGGGCGAGACCTATGCTTTCGACCGGACGGGAAAGCTTTTGACCCACGGCAGATTCGACCGGCAGTTACACGAGCTTGGCCTCGTTCCCGCCGGCGTCGACCCCATCCTTCGCCTGGACATCCGCGATCCGGGAGGCAACATGGTCGAGGGGTTCCGTCCAACCGTCCCCCGGGAACGGCAACCGCTCACGCGCATGGCGGCGGACGCCCTGGCCGGGAACGGCGGCTTGGATGTCGTTGGTTACCGCGATTACCGCGGCGTGCCGGTGATTGGCGCCTGGCATTGGCATACGGAATTGGGCATGGGGCTGGCGGTTGAGATCGACAAGGACGAAGCCTATCGTTGGTATTACGCAATCCGGAGCGTGGTCATTTTCACGGTTGCGATCATCGCGATCGCGTTGACGTGGGGATTCATGCTCATATTGAGAGCGGCAAACCGCGAGTTGGACCTGGCCGCGCGGGGGTTGAAAAGCGCGCAGGCCCAAGCCGCGGTCTCGCAGAAGTTGGCGGGCATCGGACAACTGACGGACGGCGTGTGTCACGAAATATTGAACCCGCTCAATATCATCTCTCTGCAGACGCAAATGTTGTCGAGGCAGAAAGTCGAGGGCGTCAACCTGGCGGAATTCGCGGAAAAAGTGCGGCATCAAGTCCGGCGCATCACGAAAATCACCGACTCGCTATTGTTGTTTTCCAGACGGGGAATCGAGGAACTTCAAACGGTCCGGATCGAGACGGAACTGGATTCCGCGTTGTCCCTCGTCAGTCACGATTTTCAACTGGACAACATAAGCATCGTCAGGAAGTTCGGTCCGGGACTGCCGGAAATACGCGTCAATGCCGAGGAAATGAGACAGGTATTTCTCAATATCGTCAGTAACGCCAAATACGCGATGCGGGCGGGAGGGACCTTGACCGTCAGCGCCGAAAAAGTCCTTGGCAACCCCTCCGATTTCGTAAGAGTCAAGTTCACGGATACCGGGACGGGGATCAAGAAGGAACATCTGGGAAAAATATTCGATCCGTTTTTCAGCGCCAAACCGGAGGGCGAGGGCACGGGCATGGGATTGACGGTCGCTCACAGCCTCGTCGAAAAAAACGGCGGGACCCTGACCGTTGAAAGCGAGGAAGGGCGCGGCGCGACCCTTATCATCGATTTTCGCCCCCCCCCCCAGCCCC
>JACRGP010000175.1 GCA_016217765.1 Nitrospinota bacterium
CGGCCCAATAGCATTATATTTTGGCCTTCGCTCCGGGTATTTTTGCGGAATTTTTGGAAAATCAACGTTTTATGGCGGCGGGCACAACGGTTGTTTTGGCGTTTGCCCGCGGCGGAATGGAAGGTTGGCGGCCGGCTAGCCCGGATATCGCGCGAGCGAATGACGTATGGAAGCGCTTCGGGTTTTGGGAACGGAGCTTGCCGATCTGTTGGAGACGGAAAATACCCGGCGCGAAAAGCGCCTTGGTTTTGTCCCCCCTTGCAAAGGGGGTTAGGGGGATTTGCATTTCGGCGACCGCGTCAGCGTCGTCATCGCGAGCCGCCCACTCGCCGCGGGGGCGACTGGCCAAACTTGAATTGCCCTCAATTCCGCCGGTTCGCCATCCGGGACAAGCCCGTTGGGTCCAGCGGCGCGCTGGGCGGCGTGGCGATCCAGGCTACTGGATTGCTTCGTCGGCTGGGCCTCCTCGCAATGACGGCCTTCCACCATACTCCCCTTGTAAAATCCCCCCGCCCCCTCCTTCGGCAAGCTCAGGACAGGCTTTTGCAAGGGGGAGCCATTCCATTCCATTACTCATGCAATATCCGGGCTAACCGCGCGCCCGGCTTTCGAGTTTACGCGCTAAAAGAATCATCGCCAGCGCGAAAAAAAGGCAACCGAACAATTCGCTGGTTTCCTCCAAATAGACGACGTAGATCCAAGGCTTGGGCAGGTTCTCGGCCCATTGGAAAAATGTCTCGCAGACCCAGGCTACGGAATGGAAACCCAGTCCGCAAAGAAATGAATTGAAGGAATAGGCGCTTAGGCGCAATACGGACCGGACCAGAAAAAACGCCGTCCAGGCTCCGGAAACGTATAGGGTGAGGACCACGTTCAAGCCTTGGAACCAGCGGTCTTGCCCGCCTTCGCTCGTCTTTTCGATGAAAGAAGGCATAGGCATGCGCGCGCCTATCCATTCGTGGATTTCGAAAAACTCGTCCAACCCGCCAAACAAAAAGGCAACCGCGATACCAGGCCATACCCATCTCATGGCCCGGTTCCCGTAACCGTCCCTTTGCCCGAAGATGCGCCAGGAGACCTTTGCCGCGAACGCCCCGGCGACGATCAGGCAGGTTGCGGTCATTGGGTTGATGGGACTGTTCTCGTTGATGATCGACCGCCAATCGCGCGTCTCGCCCGTCAAAAGGTCGATCAGAGCGAGGGCCAGAACAAAAATTCCCGTGCCGCCCACGCCGGCGAGGAAAATCCTCGAGTCGGTCCGCTCCCGCGGCGTTTGGGGTTCGATCGTCATGTCAGGTCCGGGTTATAATAATCCAATCAGGCATCTTTTTTTATTTTGAAAAACACGGCGGCGGTTGCCAATAAAACGAAAACGCCGCTGAATGCAAAAGATATTATCCTATTCGGGAAAAAACCGTTGGTAATAAACTCCAAGGCCAGGTAAATCAAGAGAACGAGGGCGGACGGAGAAAACGCCGCCGTATAAAATTTCGGTATCGACGTTCCCGTCAGACGGCAGACATAGACCGGCGAGATCAAAAAATTGCCGGCGACGGAAGGGACGAGCGTTCCCAGGGCGACGCCCACGACGCCATACTTCGGCGCGAGCAGGAGACTCAAGCCCAAGTTGGTTGCGGCGGAGACGAGGGAGACCCTGGCGTTGAATTTCACCTCGCCGGTCCCCAACAGGATCCGGGAGGAGGTGGATTCGAAGACCGAAAAGAAAATCACCGCCAGGAAGATTTGCAACACGGGAAAACTCTCCGCGACGAATTCCGGGCCCACCCACCACCGGATCAGGTCCGGCCCGTAGGCGTAGGCCATGATGAGGCCCGGAGAAATGACGAGGACTGAAATCCTCGTCCCTTGGACCAGCAATTTTTGCAGGGATTCCCGGTCCCCCTCCGCGTGCAGTTCGGAGGCCAGGGGAAAGAACGTGTCGATCAGCGGGTTCGCCGCCTTTTCCAGGAAACCGGCGATCCGCGTCGCGATGGCGTACACGGTGATCGACGACATCGGCAGGAAAACGCCGATGACCGCGGTGTCGATCTTGTAAGAGATATTGACGGCGATGTCGATCAGATAGGCGTAGTAGGAATATCCCGAAATTTGCTTGAACAGGTCCCCCCGGTAGCGCGAGGGACCGATCGAAAGGCCGAAAACTTTTGTCAGGACGGCGATTTCAAAAACGACCTCATACGCGGTTTGGACCGCAAGAATGACGATCAACGTCCGCAAGCCTCCGCCCATCATTACCGACAGCGCTATGAAAACGGCCCCGATCGCCGCCGAGGAGGCGGAGGAAAGATTGACCAGATCGTATCTCTGGTGTCCCTCGATCACCGCGAAAAAAAGCCTCTTGAAGTAGGCCAGGATTGCGGCGAGACCGGCAATCGCGACGGTCTGCGAAAATACCGCCTTATCGACGCCTTCCAGATTGAACGCGGCCGGGGAGACTTGGGAAAGGAGATATATTACCGGGACCGTCAATAGCGACAAGCCGCCGAAGAAACGCAGGGCGGTCGCCACCACCGCCTCGACCTCGTTCTTCTCCTCCCGGGCGCGGTGAAACGAAACGAACTTGATGATGGAGGGCGTCACGCCGAATTCGAGAAGCTGGAAATAGGCGATCAGGGCGTTTATCAGGACCCAGACGCCGTATTGCGCGCTTCCCAGTTTGTTTATCAAAAACGGGGTGAGGAGCAGGGCGACCAGGGTATGGACGCCGAATCCCAGATAATTCGAGAGGACGTTGCGGGTCAGTCGCCGGCGCATTCTACCGAACCCGTTTTGAGGAATTCCCGAAACCGCGCGGGGTCGCCGACGGCGTCGTAAACCCCTTTCCAATAAGAAAGATCTCCCATGAGTCCCTGGACCTTGGAGAGCCACCGCCAGCGCAATCCCCCTTGCCTTGCCGTTTCGAGGACGGTTTGCCCCAGGGCCATGAAAAGTTTTCCCGCCGGGCGGTTTTCGGCGACCAAGGGCCGCAACAGGCGTTTCGCGGCGGTCAAGGGATAGTAACGGCCGATCTTGAGTTTGGATTTTAAATGCGGGAATTCCCGGACCAAGTCCCATTGGGATTTGCCGCCCAGGTAAAAGTCGCGGAGCCAGGCGGGAAAGGTCTTGTCGTAGATCTGCTCGCCAATGGCCTCCGGGCAGAAATAAACCTTGAAGCCCGCCCGCAGGATTTTCTCGCCGAAATGATAATCCTCCGTCCGCAATAGGTCCTCGCGGTAGCCGCCTATTTTTTTAAACAGCTCCAGAGGGAGGGACAGGTTGGCCCCGTAAATGTCCGTGCTGGACAGGGTTCCGCGGGCATCCCGCATTCTTCGCGCGTACTGGTCCGCCCAGGCGCGGACGCCGTCGGTCATGAAATTTTCCGGACTGAGCGGGGACAGGGGGATGGGGCCGATCGCCACGTCCGCCTTTTCGTGGGCCGTGACGTGGCTCTGGATAAAGCCGGGACAGGCGACGATGTCGCTATCGATCACGATCAGGAGCTTTCCCTCGGCTTCCCTGGCCCCGTTGTTCAGGGCGGCGGCCCTGCCTTTGCGCGCTTGCTCCACGACCTTCAAGCGGTAAGGGACCCGGATTCGGTCCAACGCCTGGCGCGAACCGTCGGTCGAACCGTCCAGGACGACGATCGTCTCGAACCGGTCCGGCGGATAAGTCTGCCGGGACAAATGCTCGAGGCATGGGACCAACAGGTCCTTGCTGTTGTAGGAAGGGATCAGGACCGTGACGTCGGGGGGCATCGCTTCAAGACCGGAGGCGGCGGACAAGCTTCTTGAACATGTTTTTGAGGCGTTTCCTTGACGCGGCGATGGGGCTCCATCCCCATTTCACGTTGAGGATAAAGTCCAGAAAGAAATCGTGGCTGAAAACCTCCACGCGTTTTAGTCTGTAAAAATCTTGTCCCGGACGGCACAGTCCCGGTTCCACCGTAAACGCGGCGCGCAGGTTCGCGGACGCGACAGCCTGGATGGCCGTCGCGTCATGCTCGCCATAAGGATAGGCCAGATAGCGGACGGGTTTGCCCAGCAGGGACTCCAGGTCGCCGACGCATTCGCTTATTTCCCGCAATGCCGTCCGCGCGTCCTGGGCGCGCAGGGACAGATGATTTTTGCCGTGGGCCTGGAATTCCGTCACGGAGCCGGGAAGGGCGGCCATTTCTTGAATGTCGTCCCGGCTCAGGATGGGCAGGTCGGGGGCGCGTTGCACCCAGTCCGTGGTCCCGCCCAATTTGCCGGAATTGATGAAATGGGTATGATGGAAACCCATTTGGGCCAGAAACGGGGACGCCGTCGTTTTTAAATCCCGGTACCCGTCGTCGAAAGTGACGACCGCGGGCTTCTCGGGGATTGCCGCTCCATGGTCCAGATAATCGAACAAGGCGTCCAACGAAACGGTTTGGTATCCCTTGTCCCGGAGCCAACGGATTTGTCTCTTGAATTTTTCGACGGGCAAAATGTACCGCCAGTATTCCTTGCTACGCGTGTCCGACACGTTGTGGTAACACAGGACGGGGATGCCTTTGGGATAAAACCGTTGCAGGTCGCCGCCGGATTCGGCGTCCACTCCCTTCCAGAAGCAAAAATCCTGGATCAACCGGTATAATATTTCCGCCAGCGGGGTCAATCCCAGCGCTTCGCAAACTCCGGTCGCGCGTTTCAAGCGCGGTTCGATCCAAAGATAATTCCGCCGGCTCCGCGAACAACGCAGAAGGTATAGACGCAGTGAATTTCTCAACGGCGACCGCCGGTCGTAAACCCAGGGAGAATGTTTCCACAGGGTTTCCGGGAAATCCTTTTGCATGACGACGTACGTCCGGCCATAGAGAAAACACTCCCGCAATCGCTCTTCAAAATCTTTCATGTGGGCGAGGAAACCGAGCGCCTGGCCGTTGTAAACGAAGCGGATCCCGTTCAGCCCCAGCCGGTACGCCAGGTTGCCGTCGGTATTGGACAAATCCTTGAGACGTTCGTCGAACCCGCCGACGGCGTCCAGCGCGCTCTTTGCGATGGAGAAGTTTCCCCCGGAAACGTCGATATCCTCCAGCGCGGCTCCGGCTTTTTGCATCTTTTTGCGGAAAGCGCGCCGCAACTTGCCCTGGTAGCGGAGAAAAGGCGTCTTGAGCAGGGAAGGGTGAAGTTCCAAGCCCCCCTGAACAAAACATCCAAAGCTTTCGTCGCGCTGATGCGAATTTAAATGTTCGCGGACCAATTGGGGGGCGGCGACGACGTCGTCGTCCAGGCACAGGACCAGGTCCGCCGCGGCGTGCCGGGCGCCCAGGTTACGCGCGGCGCACACGCCTTTGTTCTCCTGTTCGAAATACTTGAACGAAAAGGGCGGGCGATACGCATCGAGAAATTCGCGCGCGGCGTCCGCCGGGCCGTCCATGACGACGATGACCTCGAAGGAGCCGGACTGCAGGTCCTGCCCTTCCAGACCGCGGAGGCAGGCCTCGAGCAGGTCTCGGCGGTCGTGGGTCGGGATGACGATGGAAATCTTCAGCGACATGGTTTAAGCGAAATAAATCGCCTTTCCTCCTTAGAGCGCCTAACAAAATGAAGTTCCCATAACTCCCTCCCCCTTGTAGGGGGAGGTCAGGTGGGGGCGCCGGGCAACCGCCCGGAGGCGACGCGGCGATGACACCGGGGACGCCCCCGGTGGGCAATGCCGCCCCGCGCTTGCGCCGGGGCGGCAATGAATCCGGCGTCACGCCGGCCGCCCTCGGCGTCAGCCTGAGGCGGCGTCGGGTCCAGCGTTCACGCTGGTCACCCTCCCCCAGCCCCCTCCCTCAAGGGAGGGGATGTATTTGCATGTCCGGACGATCGGTTCATTTTGTTAGACGCTCTTAATATTGATTAAAAGACCATCCCCAGAGACCGGCCGTGAAAACCAGATACGGCCAGCGCATGTTCCGCGACTCAACGAGCATGACCGAGCGGGCCAACAAAATGACAAAGGCTGGATAAATCAACACCTGGTATTCTGCCTGATAAATCGGCCGTATTAAAAGCGAAAAGCCGATGAAACACAGAAGCGGCCCGGCAAGATAGACAAAGGTTATGAAATCCGGAAGGGTTGCGAGTTGGGCGCCGTTTTTTTTGAATACGCGGAACGCGGTCGTGAAAACGTTCAAAATCAAGACCGTCGTCGCTATGCGAAACGCCCACAAACTTCCCATGCGAAAATAATAAATGGCGGACGCCGGATCTTTTTTAATATAGTCCAGCCCGAGAAAGTGAATCAAAAACAATCTGGGGATTTCATCGAAAGAAAAGGGATCGATCCAATCGATACGCGTGGACCCGGCGGTAAGTATTTTAAAAATCGCGAGCAAAAACGGGCCATAGGCCAATGCGATGAAGCCATGCAAGGTCAGCCAGGAGCCTGTTTCCCGGTTGGGCCGGATCAAGTACAGCATGAAAAACGTTCCCAGTAGAAACAGTCCCGTATAATGCGTCCACAGAAGCGCCTGCGCCGAAAAAAAATACCCGGCCATGTTCCGGCGGCTCATTTCTTCCCCGCATTTGAGAAACGCCATGAAAACAAGAAGGCCGCATAAAGCGGTTAGCGTGTATTGCTTTGCCTCAAGCGAATAGTGAGTAAACCAGGGCGAAAAGGTCAGGAAAAACGCCGATAACAGCCCGGTAAGAGGATCGAACAACTTTTTTCCGGCAAAATAAATTGGAATGACGGCAAGGAGAGAGGCGATGGAGGATACCATGCGCGTCCGGGCCGCGGACCGCTCCTTGTCCGAGGCGAAATGCAAAAGCAGGGTAAACAGCGGAGGATTGGGTTCCGGCGCGTCGCCTTCAAAGGGTTCTCGCAGGATGGTTGCCATGGACTGCCCGGCGACTTTCCACCGGGAGATTTCATCGGTATTCAAATCGTGGACGGAAATCAGAAAAAATCTCAGGGTTGCTCCGGCAAGAACTATTACGGCCAAAATCGTTTTAGTATGGATCGGACCCGGCATGTGGCGCTGTTGCCCCTCCTGGATCGTTTTAATTTAAAGTATGAGCCGAGGTTTCCCATTCAACCGTTAATACTCTTGAAAATTTGTCCTGAGTCAAGCAAGTCTTCCGTTCGCCGCCCCGTTGGGGAAGCGAAATAAATTCCATTCCCTCCTTCCGTCCCAAAGGTCTAAAATATAGGAAACGCGGGGGATTTGCAAACCGTTAGAGCGCATAACAAAATGAAATCCTTTTCAATCCCCTCCCCCTTGAAGTGGGAGGTCAGGTGGGGGTGAAAAGCCGGGCAACCGCCCGGAGGCAACACAGCGATGACACCGGGGACGCCCCCGGTGGGCAATGCCGCCCCGGCGCAAGCGCGGGGCGGTAATGAATCCGGCGTCACGCCGGCCGCCCTCGGCGTCAGCCTGAGGCGCGCCGGATCCAGCGTTCACGCTGGTCACCCTCCCCCAGCCCCCTCCCTCATGGGAGGGGAGTAATTTGAGTGTTTAACCAAAGGTTCATTTTGTTACGCGTTCTTAGAATCGCCGCGACGCGGGTTTTTTACCCGGCTCGGCGCGAAGGCGCTGGATAATCGGAGTTTTGGCGAATGGCGACGTGGGAAATTTTATCGGAGAACTCCGGCGCGGATGCGTGGGACGGCGAGGTCCTGGCTTACGAGGACGCGCATGTCTACCAGAGCCATGCATGGGGGGAGAGCCAGCGGGCGTTTGGCTGGAAACCCGCGCGCTATCTATGCCGGCGGGACGACGGTTCCGTGGCGGCCCTGGCGCAGACGCTGATCAAGAACTATCCAGGGAGAATAAAAATCGGTTGGTCGCCCGGCGGGCCCTTGTTTCATTCGTATCCCGGGAAAAGTTGCGACGTCGAGGAAATTCTGAACGGCCTTGGGGAGAAGATCGCCGAGCTCGGCGGAAAAATTTTCGTCCGCTTCGACAGCTACATCCCGCTCCGCCCCGGCATGGAGGACGCGTTTTCCAAGGCGTTTTCAAAACCGTCGTTCGACCTCAACAGCCGTTTGGGTCTCCGGTTCGATTTGCGCGAATCCATGCGGACTCTGGAGACGAAAATGAGCGGCGACGTGCGCGCCAACCTGAAAAAAGCGGCCCGGACCGATTTTCAATGGAAAATTGGAAACGAGGAGGCGCTCGTCCAGGACCTCATGCGCCTGTACGGCGAGATGCTGTCGATCAAGCGCGCTGGCGGTTTTTGGGTCGATCATGGCAAGGTCCCGGCGGTTTGCCAGGGGTTGCGCAACAACGCCTTGATCGTCGCCGGTTACCTGGACGGGGAGCCGGTCTCGTCCAGCTTGATCTTGAGGTTCGGCGACCGGGCGGTTTTCCGGGAAAGGGCGACGGGGGCCAGGGGCCGGAGGCTCGGCGCCTCGCACGCCGTGGTTTACAAGGCGCTTCAATATTTGAAAGAGGACCGGGTCCGGTACCTCGATTGGATTCTCAGTCCCGGAGATCCCAATGTGAAAGGAGTGGACGATTTTAAAAAAGGATTTGGCGGCCGGCCGGTCGAGTTTCTGGGGGAGTGGGACTGGTCCAATTCGACTGTCCTCCGCTGGGCGGTCAACGCCGCCATTGGGGTCATGAAATACCGTCATGGGAAGACGGCCGGTCGCAAGGCGCGCGACCGCCTGTCTTTTTTCTAAGCAGGAGGATGTTGTTGTAGGAAAGAGAAGATAAGGACAGCGAAAAATCGAATTTCATCCAGGCGAATAAAATTCCGACGGCGGGTTCGAACAAACCGCCAGCCAGCCGATCGAGTCCCGGCGCCGCTAATTTCGACCGGCAGAGACACAGTTTTTCCGCCAGCCACGCGGCCCATTTGAACAGCAAGGTCCCCCGGCGCAAGACCGTCCGCGTTTCCCAGTCCGGCGCGGAGAACGCCAAAACCTCCTTGAGACGCGGAGGCCGGAAATGGGTTTTCGCTCCCGACCGCAAGCCCAATGCCCGCAAGAACGCGTCGGACAGCCGATACGGATCGAAAAAAACGCCGGTCCAGTTCCCCTCCGGAAAAGTGAGCGCCAACATTCCACCCGGCTTCAAGACGCGGTGGATTTCTCTCAACGCCGCCTGCGGATCATCGAGATATTGCAGGCACTCGCAGGAAACCGCCTTGTCGAAACTTTCGTCCTTGAAGGGCAGGGCAAGCGCGTCTCCATTGACGAAACGGAGGCCGGGCGCGGGGATTTTCCAGTCCTCGAAATAAACCTTGTCCAAGGCCGTCGCGCGCCCGGCCGATTCGGCGAGCGACCGGGAAATCTCGCCTTTCCGGCAACCGAGGTCGAGGACGGACGCGCGCGGGTCCCGTATAAGGTCGCGGACCAGTCCGCGGAGGGGTTCTTCTTCCCGGTAAAATCGCGCGATGAGGTTCATTGTGGAAGGCGTTTTTCGGCGGAAGCGGCGAGGCCTTTCCAAAATCCCAGAATGAAACCCTTGAGATGGAGGTAGCCGTCGAGTACGCGCTCTTTTTGCATAAGGCAAACGCCGATGAGAAGCCGACGGAGCTTGCGCAGAAACTTCGCGCACAGGTAAAAAAACGGCCTGACGTCGCCCTGTTTTAAATAGTAGGCCGGGAACGCGCCCAGTCCGAAGGCGTAATTGAACTTGAGGTCGCGGTTGTCGCTCTCCTTGCGCCATGCGGAATGATAAACGACCAGTTCGGGACAAAACAGGATGCCCGTCCCGGAGCGGACCAACCGGTGGGCGAGTTCCCCGTCGTTATTGCTCCGGAACAGGGCCCCGGGACCGAACAGTTCGTTGAACCCGCCAATATTCATCAGCGCTTCGCGCCGGACGCCCATGTTGGCCCCGACAAAACCGGAGTTCAACGGATTGTAACGGCGGTCGATCCACCCAGGCTCCTGCCGGAGCACGAGGTTCAGATAGTCTTCCGGGGAGGAGCCCGTTTCCGGAAGCATGCGTCCGCAGAATGCGCCCGCCTGGGGGTATTGGGCGATCAGCTTCTCGAACGTCTCCAGCCAATGTTCGTCGACCCGCGCGTCGTCGTCGGTGAAAACCAGAAAATGACCCGATGCGATCTCGATGGCGCGGTTGAGGGCCTTGGATTTACCCAACGGCGCCATCGGCTCGTGGACGACGTTCGGGAGGGTGGCTTTGAATTCCTCGACGACCGCCCGCGAGGTCCCGTCGCCGCTCTGGTCGATCACGACGATTTCGTCGGGAAGCCGCGGGTTTTGCTGTATGGAACGGAGCGCGGCCCCTAGAAGTCCGGGACGGTTGCGCGTGGCGATCAAAACGGAAATTTTCATTTTATTTGGTTCTCGGGCGGGGGTTGCGTTCCGGCGATCGCGTCAGCGTCATCGCCGCGTCGCCTCCGGGCGCTTGCCCGGCTTTTCACCCCCACCTAACCTCCCCCTTCAAGGGGGAGGAAGTTATGGGAGCTTCATTTTGTCAGGCTCTCATTCAACCGGCGCCATTTCCGGAAACCCTCGGCGATGCCCTGGCACCACTTCAAGTTTCTTTGAAATTTTTTCCCATTCCCCAGCGCCAGGTGGCAGGGCAGGGACAGATACCGGAACAGGAACCGGCGCGGGAAAATGACGCCGATGGGATAATAATCCCCCAATGCGGCGTATTTGGCCAGCATCGCCCCGACCCCCATGCCGTAATTGTATCCGTTTTGAATGTTCTCGTCGTCGTTGCGCCAGCCGAGATGGACGCAACGGATGGCGTTGGAGTAGGTCGCCTGGAGGCCGTGCCGCAATACGCGGTAGACCATGTCGCCGTCCTCGGCGCCGGGGAAATCGCTCCCTTGTCCCAAGAGGGGGTCGAACAGGCCCACCTTCTCGAAAACGCATTTTCTGAAAAACGAGTTGCCGCCGGTGGGGCCCAGGCGCCAGGGGTCGTTGGCGCCTTGCAAGTGCAGGAGCCTTTCGGGCAGGCCAACGGGGATCTTGTCCGGGTCGTCGTCCTCGTTCCGGAAGACCTCGCCGATAAAAACGGAGGATTCGGGAAATTGACGAATGGTTTCGAGCGCCAGGGAAACCCAGTCCCTGGCGGGGATGCAATCGTCGTCGAGAAACCCGACGATGGGGAAACGGCTGGCGCGGATCCCGGCGTTCCTCCCCCTGGACAAGCCCGATTCGCCGGAAGGGACATGGACCAGCCGGGGGTCGTTGAAGCTCGCCACCAGGCGCCGGGTTGCGTCCGTCCGGCTCTGGTCGGCCACGACGATCTCGTCCGGCAACCGCTCGTTGGCCAGCAAGGCCTCGAGCGAACGGCGGAGGAAATGCGCCCGGTCGCGGGTTGGATAAACGACCGAAACGCAAAGGTCCTCGGAAAGGTTGCCGGTCAATTCGTCACCCCTTGAAGGTTCGGGAAAAGGCGTTTCCGCCCTTGAGGATGTCCCTCGCCGCGTCCATGAACCCCCGGGCGACGGCCCGCGAAAGCTGGGCCTTGCCTTGGGCGAAAAACTTCATTACGGGAAAAACGCCGCGTCTGAACAAGATCCAGGGAAACGCCGCGAAAACGAAAAGGAAAAGGCCGGCGTGTTTGTAAGCGCAAAGCAACCGTCCGCGGGTCGTGTGGTACAGATAAAATTCCCGTTCCCGGTGAAACGAATAGTCGGTCAGGTGACGGCACGCCGCCTCCGGCGCGAGGCCGACGCGGTATCCCTTGGACTTGACCCGCAGTCCGTAATCGACGTCCTCGAAACCGTAGGGGTCGAACGCCGTGTCGAACGGTCCCGCCCGGACAAGCGTTTCCTTCCGGAACAGGCCGATGGCCCCGGAAGCGAAATCCAACGGGCATCCTGCAACGTCCGCCTTCTTGAGTAAAAAAGGCTGACCGAACATGCGGTTGTAAATCCCCCCCGCCGAGAGCGTCGAGCCGTCCTCGTTCAGGATCAGAGGCGCTACCAGGCCCAGGGACGGGTCGTCTTGCATTGCCGAAACAAGCCGGGCAAGGCAGTCCTTCTCCAGCAGGATATCGTCGTCCAACAGGAAAATATAATCGCAGTCCATGGACAGGTAATGGCCCATGGCGAAATTCCTTCCCGACGCAATGCCCGTGTCGGCGGAAGTTTTAAGATAGATCAGGCCGGGGAACCGCGATTTGATGATGGATTCGAATTGGCCGGAAGGGAAGCCATCGGCGACCAGAACGGAGAACAGGGCATATTCTTGAGCGAACGCCGCGTCCAGGGAACGAATCAGGATTTCCAAACGGCCCGAAAAGAGGAAAGAGATCAACGCCCGGGGCGGGGTCGCTTTAGCCATGGCCGGATACGGTAAATGCGGAGCGATGGTTTATCCACGGGATTCATTATAGCCTTACGGGCCGGGTTTGGCAAAACGGAATGAGCGGTACGGGAGGGGGGAGGCCGGGAAAATCCGCGTCCGGACCGCGTTACGATGAGCGGCGGGGTTGCTCCGGGAGCTTTAACCCTGGGTTTTTGAAACGTTCCATGAAACCGTACCCGTAAATCTCCCACATGACTTTGAGGTTTTCCTCGCGCAACTCATTCTCCCAGTTCTCCGTGTAGGACCGGGGTTTAGACCCCTGGCCCTCGGCAATGACGATTTTCGATTCTTGTATGGCGCTGTCCAAGGCGAGTCCTCCGGCAAAGGTTCATGATCGACCCGTGTGTCGAAATTCAAACAGCAAGTTCCGCGCCAGAAAAATCAACCCTGGAACTATAAGAAATAATTACAAATAAATTCAATTAGTTATATAATTAATATTGATATTTTAAATTAGGCCTGCATGGGGAAGAATTTTCCGGGGAAGGGCGGATTTTTTGACGCTGAAGGGTTTATCGGGAGTTTTTCCCGGCGTGTTCCTCGCACTCGTAGGCGTCGTCCGAGACCCAGGCGATTTTGATGTTGCCCGGGAGTTTGGTGTCCCTGTCGATCCTTGCCAACTCGATCTGGCCACAGGTCAGGTTGACGGCGTGGCTGAGGTCGGCCCCCTGAAGGTCGGTCTTACGGGTTTCCACCTCGATTCGCTGGGCTATCCATTCGTCCAACATGTTGGGTCCCTTGGTCTGTTAGAAATGATGTCCCCGAATATTTCCTTTTCTTGATAAAACCCGAGCCATTAAACTTCAGGGCATCTCTAAAAATCGCTTTTTTCTTGCGTCCAACCGGCGATGAATCAGGCAACTACAATTTTTAGCAGGACGCTGAAAAAGTTCCTTTTGTGCCCAAAAATCGTCATGCCCGCGAAAGCGGGCATCCAGAAAGCCCTTGAAAATACTGGATTCCTTCCCGTTTTCACGGGAATGACGGCAAAAGACGATAAAATAGTTTTTCAGCAATCTGCTAGAGATGACCTTTATTTATATCATTTCGCGGGGAAGTCTTTCGACATAATAAATGTGTCCCGCGTTTCTCATGAGAATACGGGATTGCGAAAGGCGGCAAACCCGGCGTTTTGACTTACGGGGACATTTATACCATAATTGTTTTCTAGATTTTCCGTCACAATTTTCCGGTCACGGCCTTTCTTGTCAGAACTATTCCGTCAGCGTCTCGAAAACGAATTGCACAAGCGTTCCGAAGCGCATCTTTTGCGCCGGGTCGAGGTCCATCAATCCTGCCGGTTGAACTTGTCCGGCAACGACTACTTGCAGTTGCGCTCTCATCCGCGAGTGATCGAGGGGGCGAGGACGGCCATCGAGGAATTTGGGACGGGGAGCGGCGCCTCCCCGCTTCTGTCGGGGTTTCTGCCCTGCCACGACCGCCTTTTGAAGCAGTTGCTCGATTGGAAGAAAAAACCGGCGGGCATGCTGTTCAATTCCGGGTTCATGGCCAACCAGGCGATCCTAAGGCATCTGCCGGGCGAAAAAGACCTGGTCCTGGCCGACCGGCTGATACATCACTCCATGGCCCAGGCGCTGACGCAAGGCCGGGCGAGGTTCAAGCGCTACGGCCACCTGGACCTGGCGCATTTGGAGGAGCTTTTGAGCCGGCATCATGGCGACTATGAAACGGTCTTCGTGGTCACGGAGAGCGTGTTCAGCATGGACGGGGATTACCCGGACCTGGTCCGCCTGACCGGCCTCAAGTCCCGGTATCCTTTTGTGCTGATTCTGGACGAGGCCCACGCCGTGGGACTGTTTGGGGAAACCGGCGGCGGACTGGCGGAGGAATCGGGCGTCCTCGGTCAGGTGGACATTCTGGTAGGCACGCTGGGGAAAGCCCTGGCCAGCATGGGGGCCTATGTGTTGGTCAACTCGCGGGCCATCGTCGATTATCTGGTCAATTTTGCGGGGGAGTTCATCTATTCCACGTTCCTGTCCCCCGCCCTGGCGGGGGCCGCTTCCGCCGCGATCGACCTCGCGCGCGAGTCGGGGGAAAAACGGCGCCGTCTGCGCTCCCTGGGCGTCCGTCTGCGCGCGGGGCTGGCATCGCTCGGCTGGCCGCGCGACCCATATGAGTCGGCGATCGTCCCGGTATTGACGGAGGACATCCCCGGCCTCATGGACTTGAAGGACCGCTTTCTTGCGAGAGGCATCCTGGCCGCTGTCGCGCGGCCTCCCGCGGTGCCCCAGGGGACCTCGCGCCTGCGTTTTTCCCTGCATTCCGGAGTGGCGGGCAACGATCTCGACGATATCCTGGGAATACTGAAAGAATGGAAACAGGGACGAAAATAACCGCCGTGTGCGGATGGGCCATCTCTCCCGAATGGTTTGGCGGAAAGGTGGCGGAGTTCTTTCCGT
The DNA here is from genome assembly GCA_016217765.1 of Nitrospinota bacterium. Taxonomy (GTDB): domain Bacteria; phylum Nitrospinota; class Nitrospinia; order Nitrospinales; family JACRGP01; genus JACRGP01. Next base: position 14,673 of record JACRGP010000175.1, read on the forward strand.
CAGCCCGGATCCGGGCCGTCTATCCGCTCCGCCCGGCGGACAGGGAGGAAGCGGAGAAACTGCTCGCCGACGCTCCCGCGGACCTGTATATCGGCTACTCGCTGGGAAGCCTGTGGCTCCTGCATCACCGGGAACGCCTGCCGTCCGGCGCCCGCAAGGCGTTGCTGGCGCCCATCCTGGCATTTCCCCGGGAGCGCGAAAGCGGTGGTAAAACCTCGATCGTTCAATTAAAATATTTGATGAGGGAGTTGGAAAGACGCCCAGGCGACAGCTTTGTATTAAAGGACTTCTACGTCCGTTGCGGCCTCTCGAACGACGATCCATCGTTGCCGGGACTTCCCGACCGTCAAACCTTGATCCGAGGACTCGAATTCCTAAGCCAGATTGAAGAGCCCGGTTCCTCCGCCAGCGGTTTTATAGCGGTCCTGGGGGACGAAGATAACTTGCTGGACTCCGGCGAGATGAAGCGTCATCTGCCCCATTTGGATATAGCGCCTTCGGCGGGCCATGCCCCCGAACCTCTACTGGAGCGGTTGGCCGAACTGTTGCGCTAGCAGATTGCCGAAAAAGTCGCTTTTGCTCGCAAAATCGTCATGCCCGCGAAAGCGGGCATCCAGAAAGCCCTTGAACATACTGGATTCCCGTTTTCACGGGAATGACGGCAAAAAAGACAATAAAATGGTTTTTCAGCAACCTGTTAGAGCGTGTGAAAACAATTTCATGGCATCGAGATGATCATTTACGGCGTTGACTTCACAAGCGCTCCAAATTCCAGGAAACCCATCGTTTACGCCCGCGGCGAATTCAAGAACGAAGGCGAATTCGTCGTCGAGGAAATCGGGTCCTGCCAGAGTTTCAAGGAGTTCGAAAATTTCCTGAAAACCCCGGGCCCCTGGCTCGCAGGATTCGATTTCCCGTTTGGCCAACCGTCTCAGTTCGTCGGGGACCTGTCCCTGCCCGCTTCATGGCCCGCTTACGTGAAGGCGATCGCCAAATGGGACAGGGATGCTTTTGAAAACAAGATCAAACGGTTTAAGGAAAAACAACCCGACGGCCAAAAAGAGCCTCTCCGGTTGACCGACGCGCTGGCGCGCGCCCAGAGTCCCTTGAAATTGGTCAACGCTCCCGTCGGTAAAATGTTTTACGAGGGAGCGCGGCGCCTGCTTGAGGCCGGGATTTCCGTCATCCCCTGCCGGCCGACGGACGGCGACCGGACCGCCGTCGAGAGCTATCCCGCCCTGATCGCCCGGCGCTTCGCGAACGGTTATAAAACGGATTCGAAGAGTAAGGACGAGGGGAAGAAGCTCAACGAACGCGCCGCGATATTGAACGGCCTGGGTTCGAAGGAGTTCATAAGCATCTTCGGTTTTGCCGTCGAATTGCAAGGGCCGGTGACTTCCCGCGCCTTGGACGACGCGTCCGGGGACTCTCTGGACGCCGTTTTATGCGCCGTCCAAGCCGCATGGTCGTTCCGCCAGGGGAAACCGCATTTCGGCGTTCCCGACGCGCGCCACCCCGTGATCCAATCCGAAGGTTGGATTGTAGATCCCCAATTGGGCCTCGCTCAAAACAACGGTCTTCCAACCTCCCTGCCGCGCAAGGCGAACGGCCTCGACAGCGAGGAACTCCCCATTTCGCATCCGAAAGTCAAGAAACTGATGGAACAGGTCAAGCGCCTGTCGGATATCGGACGGTCGCTTTCCGGAGAGTTGAACCTGGATGCCCTGCTGGAGATGATCATCGACGAAGCGCGGACATTCACTTACGCCGACGGCGGCACTCTGTATACCCTGGAGAACAACGCCCTGCAGTTCAAGATCGTCCAGAACGACAGCCTCAAGATCCGGATGGGCGGTCTGGGAGGAGTCCCCATCACTTTCCCGCCCGTCGAACTGGTGAACACCAACGTTTCGGCGTATGTCGCCCTGACGGGGGTGCCGGTCAATATCCCCGACGTTTACGACTACAAGCCTTTCGACTTCACCGGCCCCAAGAAGTTCGACGAAAAGATGGGATACCGCACCAAGTCGATGCTCGTGGTCCCCATGAAGAATTACGAGGACCGGGTCATCGGGGTCATCCAGCTCTTGAACGCCAGGGACCCCAAGAAAACCGACGAGGCGATCCCGTTTTCCCCCGACTATGAAAACCTCGTGCAATCGCTGGCGGCCCAGGCGGCGGTGGCCATCAGCAACGTGCGGCTGATCGCCGACACCCAGCGGGCCAACCTCGAGCTGGCCATGGCGCGCGACCAGGCCCTGGAAGCGAGCCGCGCGAAAAGCCGGTTCCTGGCCACCATGAGCCACGAACTGCGCACGCCCATGAACGCCATCATCGGCTACAGCGAAATCCTCATCGAGGAATGCGAGGAGAAGGCATTGATGGAATTCGCCGACGACCTCGACAAAATAAACAGTTCCGGAAAATTTCTGCTGGGCCTGATCAACGAGATCCTCGACTTGTCCAAGATCGAGGCGGGAAAGATGGAGATCCAACTGGACAGCTTCAACGTTTACGAACTGGTCCAGCAAATCGCCGTCACCATCAAGCCGCTGGCCGACAAGAACAAGAATATGCTGACGATCGAATGCCCGCCCAACATTGGAAGCATGCACGCGGACATCACCCGCGTCCGGCAGATGCTGAACAACCTGCTCAGCAACGCCTGCAAGTTCACCGAAAGCGGTTCCGTGACCTTGCGCGTGACCCGCGAAACGGACGGCGAGACCGACTGGCTTACTTTCGATATCGTCGATTCGGGAATCGGCATGAGCCCGGAACAGGTGTCCGGCCTGTTCGTGGAATTCACCCAGGCGGACCCGTCCACCACCCGCAAATACGGGGGCACCGGGCTGGGCCTCGCGATCAGCCAGCGTTTCTGCAGGATGATGGGCGGCGATATCACGGTCAAAAGCGTTCTCGACCAAGGGTCCACGTTCACCATACGGCTTCCGGCAAAGGTCATGCCGCTGGGGACTCACCCCCGCCGGAGAGCCTCGGACGTCGCCCGGTGACCTTCCCCATCGACGCGCGGCGTTGGCTTTTTTTGCCGCCTGGAAATCGGACGTTATGAAACCAACCCGCTGGGACAGCGGCCGCGAGTCCCGCATTGTCGAGAGTTTCTCCCGGCGCGTCCGGAGCTACGACAAGCACGCGCACCTGCAAAAGGCCATGGCCGAGCGGCTGGCCTCGCTGTTGCCGTCCCCGCTTCCCGACACGGTCCTGGAAGTGGGGTGCGGCACGGGACTGTTCACGCGCCACCTCCTGGCCCGGTCGGTCCGCTCGCTTATCCTTAACGACATCGCCCCCGCCATGATCGACCGCCTGCGGGAAGAGATGGATCTCCCTGAAAACTCCCGCATCGTCGTGGGCAACGTCGAGATCTCCCGGTTCCCCAAAGTGGACTTGATCGTGGCCAACGCGGTCTTTCAATGGTTGCAAAACCCGGAAGAGACCCTCGCGCGCCTCGCCGGACGCCTTTCCCCCAGCGGGCGGATCGCGTTCAGCGTGTTCGGTCCGCGGACCCTCGCGGAGTTCCGCGAAACCGGTAGCCTCGAAAGCCCGATCCTCCTTTTTCCCCTCGCCCGGTGGAAAAAGATCCTTCAACGGGCGGGGTTCCAAATCCTGGAGGCGCATTCCGAAATACGGCAGGTGTTTTTCCCCGGCGCGCTCGCCATGATAAAAAATCTTCAGCAAATCGGCGCCGCTCCGCTTAAAATGCTCGAGGCGGGCGGGCTGAGAAGCCTGATACGCAAGTACGACGCCGCGTTTTCCACTCCCCAGGGGGTGTACTCCACCTGGGAGCTTTTTTATTTTTCCGGAACCCGGTCCGGGCCTTGATCTTGGCGCCGCTCGAATGCAATCCGCCTTTTTCCATAATAATATCGCCCTGTTGAGGGCCAGAAACCCCGCCCTCGCGGAGTCGCTGGCGTCCCTCCAACCCGGCGGACGTTACGTCGCCGTCCCTTCCAAGGCGGGCCCCCCGGCCTTGTCCCGCGTCATGCCCAACGGCGGCGAAAAGGCGCTCCACAGCCGGTACAACCCCATCGTCGAGGCCGCGCGCTTCGCGGGATCCTGCCCGCTTTCCGGGGCGCTCCATTTCGTCTTTTTCGGGTTTGGCCTGGGATACCATGCGTTCGAGATCGCCAAACGCGTCCCCCCGCGATCGCGGCTTTACTTCGTGGAGAAGGACATTGAGTCGTTCCACATGGCGCTGGCCTGCAACGACTGCGCTCCCGTCCTCTCCCATCCCGGCGCCTCCTTTCATATCGGGCGCGCCCCGGGGGAATGGGTCGCGGAGTTACAGGAGGATTTGCCGAAACTGGCCTTGAACGGATATGTCCCCATCGCGTTTCCGCCGCTGGTCGATTCCGAAAAAGACTATTACCGGACGGCGGAGACCGCGTTGGAAAGCGCGCTCCGGCAAATCCGGATCGATTTCAAAACGCAGGCGGCGTTTGCGAAAAAATTTTACGCCAACATCATCGACAACCTCCCCCATATCCTGGCCAGCGCGGGGGCCAACCAGTTTGCAAACCGGTTGAACGGGGTCCCGGCGGTCGTCGTTTCCGCCGGGCCTTCGCTGGACAAGAACGTCCGCCTGTTGAAAGGGGTCCGCGACAAGGCTGTTTTGATCGCCGCGGCGACCGCTTTACTGCCTCTGCTGGAAAACGGGGTGGAGCCGGATTTCGCGGTCGTCATAGACCCGGACGAATCCATGCGCGACGCCTTCGATCTGGAGAAACCGCCGGGAAAGACGCGGTTGCTCTACGATCCCGGCGTTTGCCCGGACATCCCGGCCCTGTTCGGAGACCGCGGGATCGTCTTCGACTCGAACCTCTTTTTGTCGCGCTGGATCGCGCGGCACAATGGAGAGAAAGGCTCGCTGGGCAAGACGCAGTCCGTCGCCCACGCCGCGCTGAAGTTCGTTTTGCAAATGGGATGCGGTCCGGTTTTTCTCGTCGGGCAGGACCTGGCTTTCGACGGACACAGACTGCATTGCTCGGGGTCGTACTTCAACCGGGAATTCCTGGATGAAATAACTCCCTTCGCCACCCTGGAGCGGTTGAACCTGCAACATCGCGAAAAGTACGCGCGGGCGGCCACCGCCGGCGCGGACCTGTTTGGAGCGCCCGCCTACGCCACCCTGGCCATGGAGTCGTACAAAAACCTTTTCGTCGAGGAATTCAAGGACGCCCGCAACATCTTCAACGCGACCGAGGGGGGGATCCCCATACCCGGGTTCCCCAACCTTTGTCTGGGAGAAGCGCTGTATGTTCATTGCGGCGAGACCCTGGCGCGAAAAAAAGAAGCGCCGCTGGAAAACCTGCCGGCCCCTTCCCCTTCGCGCAAGCTGATTTCCGCATTGCAGGCCCAAACGCTCCGCTTCGCTCGATTGGCGCGAAGGGCGGCGGAAATCTCCAGCCGCGCGGACGGCCAGGGCGCCGGCAACCCGGCCGGATTCGTCGCCGAAATGGAGTCCCTCTACAAATCCCTGTTGGACGATCCCGATACCCTGCAACTTCTGCAAGGCTACGCGTATTCCGGGTTCTTGCAATGGAACCGGACGAACAACGAGATCGACCGCAAAACCGCCTGGGCGCCTGACGCGGATGTTCTGATGGAGAAATTTCAACGCGACCGCCAGTTTGTCGAGGTCCTCGCGGAATCGGCGGAATATCTGCGGGGGGAATTCGCCGAGATGGCGGTTGCTATTCCGGCATGAAGACCCCAAAACAGCCGTAGCGAATTCGCAACTGGAAACCCTATACTTGCAGGACGCTGAAAAAGTCTCTTTTGTGCCCCAAAATCGTCATGCCCGCGAAAGCGGGCATCCAGAAAGCCCTTGAAAATACTGGATTCCCGTCTTCACGGGAATGACGGCAAAAGACTAAAAAATAGTTTTTCAGCAACCTGCTTGTGAATCGCAAGCGACCGAAACCGTCCGTTGTTGGACGGAAAACGCGCTTGAATGACGCCCGTGCAAAAACCCCAAATCGAGGACACCGGGAAAGTATGGATTCGCGGCAGGACCCGCCCGAGTTTCGCCGTCCGCGTGGACGATAGGTTTTTCGTGCCGGGGATGGAGGAGGGGCAGACGATCGAGTATTGGACGGAAGGGAACTGTTTGCGCGTCGTCCTGTCCGGTCCCGCGCCAGGGACGCGGACCGCCCGGCGCTTCGGGCTGGATTTGCCCGCCGTCGCGTCCGCCGCCTTGTTCAGCGGTTTCAAGAAAACCCGCCATCGCGACGTGACCGCGGTGTTGTGGAGCGATCCCGGCGTGGAGGATGGACCTTCGGCAACTTCGCGTTTTGAAACCGGCGGTTTTTTTTAATGTTAACGATTTACATTAACACGCTAAGAAAAATGTTGATTTTTCGGGGGGGGGTAAACTTATGCCGCGGTGAAATACTAAGGAGTTCA
>JACRGP010000174.1 GCA_016217765.1 Nitrospinota bacterium
GAAGGGGCAGTTGGGAGACGGCGAGTTCAAGTTTTTTGTCAGCAGAGACGGCGGCGACCGCCTGCTTGGCGTCCTGGTTTTCATGAGCGAGTTCACCTACCACGGCCCGGTCGTGGTGGCGGTCGCCATGGACGCCAACGGCAAGGTCGCCGATACAAGGGTGACGGACGTTCAGATGGAGCCCATGGAATGGGTAAGCCCCCTGTTGCGGAACGATTACTTGCAGGAGTTCAAGGGGCAGACCGCCTCCATGGAATTGACCCTGGGCCCGAAATGGGAAAACGGCTACGGCGAAATGACCCGCGGCTATGCCTTGCTCATCGCCAACGCCGTGAAACGCTCGGCCCAGTTGTTCGACATGGTTTTTACCGCCGGGAGCGCGAAATAACCGCGTTCGCCATATAAGCTTTTGCTCGAGTTAAGAGTTGGGAAATCCCCCCGGCCCCCTTTACAAGGGGGAGAAAACCTACCCCCCCCCCTTTATCAAAGGGGGGGAGGAGGGGATTTTCCATCTTTCGATCCGGGCTAACAGGTCATTCTTATGAACAAGACCCTGCGAACCCTGGCGCTCGTTGCGTTGATTTCGGCGTTTCAGCCGGGAGTCCCCGCCTCCGCCGAGACGGTCGAACCCATGGTTCCTTTCGTCTCGCTCAAGGAAGCGGTCGCCAAACTGCTTCCCGGCGCGACGAAGTTGACGCAGAGGGACATCGTCCTTGGCGGCGAAAGATTGGACCGGCTCAGGAAACTGAGGAATTGGGATACCGACGAGACGCGGTTCACCCTGTACCACGCCCGGGACGAAAAAGGCCGCATCGCGGGCGCCCTGGCGATCTTTCCCGAACAGACCGTCCAGGGCCCCCTCGTGCTCGCCGTCGCCTTGTCCAACGAGGGGCGGGTGACCGAAGCCCTTCTCATGGAAGCGGGGAACAAGACCGTGGACCGGCTTTTGCCGCTGTTGCGCGCCGGCTACCTGCGGACGTTCGCCGGCAAGGACAAGGACATGAAGCTTGTCCTGGACAAAAAGTTCAAAACGCCGGAATTCTCTCCCCTTGCCCAGACCTACGCCCTGCATATCGCCAACGCCGTGAAGAAATCGGCGCAACTCTTCGACGCGCTAACCAAGGGGAAAAGGCGGTAGCGCGGAGAAAACGTTTGTTAACCTTCCCCCGTCATCGCGAGCGAACGCAGTGAGCGCGGCGATCCAATCCTTCTGGATTGCTTCGGCAGGGCCTCGCAATGACGCTCGACTCTTTAATCCGCGGGCGCTGGAAGGGAGGAAACGGAGTTCCTCGCGAGGGAGGCGTTTTTCACCGGCAGGATGATGGTGAAGGCCGTGCCCTGGCCCGGTTCGCTTTCGACCTCGATGCTCCCGCCGTTGTTCCTCCCGTTGCCGCGACAAACCTTCCTCGGCCAATTTGCGCGCGGTGATGTCGTGCAGGGTAACGACCGCCCCCCAGCGCGTTCCCCTTGTCGTCCGTCAACAAGTTGCCGTTGACCAGGACGACGCGTTTTTTGCCCTGTTTCGAGACGATCGCCAGTTCCATGTCGCGCGGGATCGCTTCTCCCCGCGGAATTCGATACAGAGGGAGTTCCTCCTTTTTCAACGGGGTTTTTAAATCCGGCATGTGTACGTCCCGCCAGGGGCCCCCAGGGTTCGGCAAGAACCGATTCCTCCCGCACGTCATGAATCTCGCGGGCGGCGCGGTTGAAGAAAACGATGTTTCCGTCGGCGTCGCAGGCGATGATCCCGTCCTCCGTGTTTTCGAGGACGGCGCGGACAAACGATTCCCACGCGATAGAGTTTCCCTGGGAAATGGCAGTCATGGCGTAAACCGTTTGAAAAGGGTAGAGTCGCTCGCCATTAATATAGTTCCCGCGATAAGGGATTTCATGGTTTTTGTGGCGGGAAATCCCCCATAGTTCAAAAATATTTCCTGGAGACCGGGGATGGGGGATGGCGTTATCATGGATAAGAGCGTCTAACAAAATGAGACGATGACTTGACGCTCCAATCGCTCCCCTCCCTCGAGGGAGGGGGCTGGGGGAGGGTGGCCAGCGTGAACGCTGGACTCAACGCCGCCTCAGGCTGACGCCGAGGGCGGCCGGCGTGACGCCGGATTCATTACCGCCCCGGCGCAAGCGCGGGGCGGCATTGCCCACCGGGGGCGTCCCCGGTGTCATCGCCGCGTTGCCTCCGGGCGCTTGCCCGGCTTGTCACCCCCACCCGACCTCCCCCTCACGGGGTAGTATATTAATCAGAGCCTATTTTTGTTATACGCACTAATCACGACGCTATTCCAAGCCGTTTCAATTTTTCGAGGCCGACCGTGTTTTTGGAAGTGGAACCCAATCCCAACGTCGAAAAAAGTTTCAGCATGGCCTACCGCGAGACGTCCCCGCCGCGCGAGGTCTTCTGCATAAAATATGGGGCGGGGGAAGAGGAAAAACCCGTCCAGGTTACCGGATGGGACAGCCGGACGCAATCTCCCTGCCCGGCCTACGCTTGTCGCATCGAAGAGTCGGGCGACGGCATCGCCCTTTTGATTTACGGCGGTTCCGGAGGCATTCGCATGAAACCCCTGGAAGACGAATCGTCCTGGGACGTAGCCTCGCCCGGCCAATGGGGGGAGACGCACCTGGTTTATCCCATCGATTGTTTCGTGGTCTACCAGGACAATATTCGATAAAAAATCGCCGTTTTTGCATCCCACCGGTCCGACGGCCCGGCGATTTTATTCCGAAAGCCCGAAAACCCGCCAAATCAAAGCGCTGTTTGAATAAACGGGCATAAAAACTTGTCACGCATATAACATTATGCTAATCTGATGCACACAACCTCCCCAAAAAGATTACCGGGAGAACATCACGCACGCTTCCCGATCGGATCGAGGGTGGCCCCTTGGGTTCTCGGTTCGAAATGAAGGATGCGGAGGGAAAACCATTAAATAAAGGAAAATTATGACAGAAGTTACGATGAAAGATTTGCTGGAAGCGGGAGTCCACTTTGGCCATCAGACCACGCGCTGGAACCCCAAAATGAAGAAGTACATCTATGGCGCGCGCAACGGGATTTACATCATCGACCTCCAAAAAACCCTCAAGAAATTCCGCGAGGCGGAGCAGTATGTGCGGGACATAAGCCAGACGGGCAAGAGAATACTCTTCGTCGCGACCAAAAAACAAGCCCAGGACCTGGTTGCCGAGGAAGCCGAACGGTGCGGCATGTACTATGTGAACCAGCGCTGGCTCGGCGGCACGTTGACCAATTTCTCCACCATCCGGCAGAGCATCGACCGGCTCAAGGGACTGGAGGCCATGGAGCAGGAAAACCAGTTCGAGTTGTTCCACAAGAAAGAAGCCGTGAAAAAGCGCAAGGAAATCGTCAAGTTGAACAAGTTTCTTTCCGGCCTGAAAAAGATGGAACGGCTTCCGGACGCCGTCTTCATCATCGACACCAAGAAAGAGAAAATCGCCCTGGCGGAAGCCCGGAAACTGGGGATCAAGATCATCGCCGTCGTCGATACCAACTGCGATCCCGACGGGATCGACTACCCCATCCCCGGCAACGACGACGCGATACGGTCCATCCGGCTGTTCACGCGGCGGGTCGCCGAAATATGTCTGGAAGGACAGGAAATATACCACGCCGGACGAAGGGGGCAGTCGGAGGAAAACGGGTCCTCCCCGCGGGGCAGGGAAAAAGCGAAGACAAAGGGTTCGGAAGCCGATATTGACCAAAGCGCGAGCGCCGAGGAAGCAATCCACGCCTAGTCAGCTTGCAGTTCAATCCCAGCAGTTTTTTTCGCAACAGGCAAAAATCAATTGGAATGGACGTTTCCGCCAAAATGGCATAAACTCCATTTTGGCGGAGGCGTGAACGGGCGCGGCGTATCGCCGCGGGAAGGCCCCGCCTCGCGCTTGCGCCGAGGCGGCGTTGCGACCGGCGTCACGCCGGCGCCAGCCCGGGACAAAAGAGAAATTTTTCAACCCCTTGGAACGAAAAGGAGTTAATGTAGAATGGAAATTACCGCGGAAATGGTAAAGACCCTGCGCGAGAAGTCTGGCGCGGGGATCATGGAATGTAAACAGGCCCTCAAGGAAACCAATGGAGACTTGGAGGAAGCCGTCGTCTACCTCAGGAAACGGGGACTGGCCAAGGCCGGCAAAAAAGAGGGCCGCGCGACCTCCGAAGGCGCCATCGGCTCGTACATCCACGCGGGAAGTAAAATCGGGACGATGGTGGAACTCAACTGCGAGACCGACTTCGTGGCCAATACCCCCGACTTCAAGGAACTGCTGAAGGACATCGCCATGCATATCGCCGCGGCCAAGCCCCGGTTCGCGTCGCGGGACGAAGTCACCCCGGAAATCCTGAAACAGGAACGCGAGATCTTCGCCCATCAGGCCCGGGAGTCCGGGAAACCCGACAAGGTCGTCGAGAAAATCGTCGAGGGCAAGATGGAAAAGTTTTACGAGGAAAATTGTCTCCTGGACCAGTATTTCATCAAGGAGAACACCGTCACCATCCAGGAATTGATCAAGCAGAAGATCGCGAAACTGGGCGAGAACATCACGGTGGGCAAGTTCGCCCGGTTCGAAATCTCGAAATAAGAAAGAGCGCCCGAATGAGCGGATCCGTATATCGGAGAATTCTTTTGAAACTGGGCGGCGAAAGCCTGGCCGCGCAGGACGGCGGTTTCGGGATCGACCAGGCGGCCTTGTCCAACATCGCCGGCGAAATCCTGGACGCCAGGGCGCTGGGGGTGCAGACGGGCATCGTGATCGGCGGCGGCAACATCTTCCGGGGGGCCACCGCGAGCGCCCTGGGGATGGAGCGCGTCACGGCCGATTACATGGGGATGCTGGCCACGGTCATCAACGCCCTGGCCCTGCAACACGCCCTGGAGAAAGTCGGGCTCCCCACCCGCGTGCAGAGCGCCATCGAGATCCATCAGATGGCGGAGCCGTATATCCGCCGGCGGGCCATCCGCCACCTGGAAAAGGGACGCGTGGTGATCTTCGCGGGCGGCACCGGCAACCCCTACTTCACCACCGACACCGCCGCTTCGTTGCGCGCCATCGAGATCGAGGCCCAGGTCATTTTCAAGGCCACCAAGGTGGACGGCGTGTATTCCTCCGACCCCATGAAGGACCGGAACGCCGTCAAATTCACGAACCTTTCGTATCTGGAAGTCCTGGAAAAAGGGTTGAAGGTGATGGACTCCACGTCGGTGTCCCTGTGCATGGACAACAAACTCCCCATGGTCGTCTTCAACGTCCGGGAAAGAGGAAACATCAAGCGGGTGTTGCTGGGCGAAAAGCTCGGCACCACGGTAGGAGCCGTTAAATGATCGACGACCTCATCAAGGAATCCGAGAAAAAGATGAAGCACTCCCTCGACCACCTGCGCCTGGAACTGGGCAAGGTGCGCACGGGGCGCGCCTCCCTTTCCCTCCTCGAGGGGATCAAGGTGGATTATTACGGGAACCCGACGCCCTTGAACCAGGTGGCCACCCTCGGCACCCCCGACAGCCACACCATCGCCATCCAGCCTTGGGACCATTCCGTCATCAAGATCATCGAAAAAGCCATCCAGGCGTCCGACCTGGGCCTGTCCCCCTCGAACGACGGCAAGGTCGTCCGTTTGAACATTCCGCCGCTCACCACCGAGCGCCGCCAGCAGATGGCCAAGACCGTCAAAAAGCTCGCGGAGGAATGCCGGGTGGCGATCCGCAACGTCCGGCGCGAAGCCAACGAAAAAGTCAAGGCCCAGGAAAAAAACCATGCCATATCCCAGGACGATCACAAACGTCTCCAGGACAGGATTCAAAAGGCGACCGACCAGAGCATCGCGGAAGTCGACAAGATCGCCCAATCCAAGGAAAAAGACCTCTTGGAAGTTTGATTTTTGTCCTGTAATATCTTCATATACGGGTTTTACAATGGCCGAGGACCCGCGCGGTTTCCCTTCGATCCCTGTTTTTCCAGGAGCGTCTAACAGAATGAAGTCCCCACGCCCTCCAGCGTGACGCTGGCTTCATTACCGCCCCGGCGCCAGCGCGAGGCGGAGTTGCCCCCGGGGGCGTCCCCGGTTGGCCCGGCGAGAAACGTCATTGGACGACATGACACTGCAGGAACAAATAGACTACTCGAGACTGCCCCGGCACATCGCCATCATCATGGACGGAAACGGGCGATGGGCCAAGGGACATTTTCTCCCCCGCGTCGAGGGCCACCGGCAGGGCGTCAAGGCCGTCGACCGGATCGTCTCCCTGTGCGCCAAGCTCAAGATCGAGGCGCTGACCCTCTATTCCTTTTCCGACGAAAACTGGAACCGGCCCAGGGCGGAAGTCTCCGCGCTCATGAAGATTCTCGACCAATACCTGCGCCAGGAATTGGAACGGATGAACCGGGAGAACATCCGCTTCAACGCCATCGGGCGTATCGAGGAACTGCCGCCCGACATCGTCAAGCTCGTCAAGAGCGCCCAGGAATCCACCCGGCGCAATACCGGTTTGGTCCTGACCCTGGCCTTGAGCTACGGCGGGCGGCAGGAGATCCTGGACGCGGCGAGAAAAATGGCCGCGAAAATCCGCGACGGTTCCCTGAAAATCGAGGACGTCGATTTCCCCGTCTTCGAGAGTTTTCTCTACACCCGCGACCTGCCGGACGTCGATCTGTTGATCCGCACGAGCGGGGAAAAGAGGATCAGCAATTTCCTCCTTTACCAGATCGCGTATACCGAGCTTCACTACACCGACGTGTTGTGGCCCGATTTTTCCGAGGACGACTTGCTGAAGGCGATCGTCGATTTCCAGAAACGGGAGAGAAGGTTCGGTCTCATCAAGGAGCAGATCGCCTGATCCCTTCCGCGAAGGCGGAGAGCTCCCATCCCACTGCCGGAATACCTGAGAGGACCCCCTTTTGGAGCGCGTTTTAAGCGGAATAGTTCTGGTCCCTGCGGTTGTCGCGGCCGTCTATTTCAGCCCCCCGTGGATTTTTTTCCTCCTGGTCGCGGGCGTCGTCGCGATCGGCTCCCGCGAATATTTTTCCATGATCTCCAAGATGGGCGTCGGCGGGTATCCTGTCCTCGGCCTGGCGCTCAGCCTGCTCCTCGCGCTCTGTTACCAACTCGATGGCCGTTATGTCCTGGAATGGACGGCCCTGGCGCTCCTCCCCATTTTCGCGGCGTGGTTCCTGGGCAAAAAGGACCTCCGGGACGCCGTCCCGCAAATCGCCTATACCCTGCTGGGCGTGTTCTACGTGGGCGGCCTGTTGGGCATATTCCTGCCGATCCGCAACATGGAAGCGGGACGGTTCCTGATCTTTTTCCTGTGCGTCGTCATCTGGATGGGCGACACGGCCGCCTACTATGCGGGAAGAAGTTTCGGCAAGACCCCCCTGGCGCCCAGCGTCAGCCCCAAGAAAACCGTCGAGGGCGCGGCGGCGGGGGTCGTGGGGAACCTGCTGGGAGGAACGGCGGCCCACCTGTGGTTTTTGGGCCATGTCCCCCTAATCCATTGTTTGATTGTGGCGGCCATTTGCGGTATCATCGGACAATTCGGCGATCTGGCCGAATCGGTCCTGAAGCGGAGCGCGGGCGTCAAGGATTCCGGCAGTCTGATCCCCGGACACGGGGGGATCCTCGACCGCATGGACAGCTTGATGTTCGCCGGCCCGGCGTTTTATTTCTACCTGCGATGGATCGTTTAATACCGAACGCGCTTTTCCCCAAAAGATAAAAGATACCGTCCGAGGGATGATGAAGAACATTTCCATATTGGGGTCGACCGGTTCCATAGGCGTCAACACCCTCGACGTGATCGAGAGGAACCCGGAACGCTTCAAGGTATGGGGTCTTGCCGCCGGAAGCAACGTCGAGTTGTTTGCCGCGCAAATCGAAAAATTCAAGCCGAAGATCGCTTCCCTTTACGACGCCTCGAAACTCGGCCTCCTGAAAAAGATGACGGCCGGCGAGGACGTGGAGGTCCTGTCCGGCGAGGGAGGCTCCGTGAAGGTAGCCGCCGCTCCGGAAACCGACACGGTCGTTTCCAGCATGGTGGGAAGCGCCGGTCTCGTGCCCACCCTGGCCGCCCTCAAGGCGGGCAAGGACCTGGCCCTGGCCAACAAGGAGACCCTGGTGGTCGCCGGCGAGCTGGTGCTGAAAGAGGCCAAGGGCAAGGCCCGCATCATCCCCATCGACAGCGAACACAGCGCCATTTTCCAGGCCCTGAACGGCGAGAAGCGGGACCGGGTCAAAAGGATCATCCTGACGGGCTCCGGCGGGCCGTTCCGCCGCCACACCCGCGAGCAGATGGAGAACGTCTCCGTGGAGGACGCCCTGAACCATCCCAACTGGAAAATGGGAAACAAGATCACCATCGATTCCGCCACCATGATGAACAAGGGGCTGGAATACATCGAGGCCAAATGGTTGTTCGGGAGAGAGACGCGCGTGGAGATCGTCGTGCACGCCCAGAGCGTGATCCATTCGATGATCGAGTTCGTCGACACCTCCGTCATCGCGCAGTTGGGGATTCCCGACATGCGGATTCCGATCGCCTACGCCCTGTCCTATCCCGACCGGCTGAAAACCGACCTGCCGTCGCTCGATTTGTCCGCCGTGGCCACCCTGACGTTCGAGCCGCCGGATTTCGAGAAATTTCCCTGCCTGCAATTGGCGCATGACGCCATGGACATCGGCCAGACCATGCCCGCCGTCCTCAACGCGGCGAACGAAATCGCCGTCCAGGCGTTCCTCGACCGGCAGGTCCCGTTCAAGGACATATCCGAAATCATCCGCGCGGCCATGAACAACCACGACCCCGCGCCGGTCAGGGAACTCGATGACGTCCTGTCGGCGGACCGGTGGGCGCGGGAGGAAGCCAGGAAACTGATCGCCGTCGCCCGCTGATCTCCGCGAGCGCGTTACTCGCCGTAGCGGGCGGCAATGCCATCATAATAATTACGGACAATCCATTCGCGTTTCGGCGCGATTTTTTTTTCGGCGGATTCGAACGCTGTCCCGGATATCGCGCGAGCAAAAAAATGGGATTGCTCCCCCTTGTAAAGCCTGTCCCCGCGCAGGCGGGGAGCCGGGCCGGGGGGATTTGAAATTCCCGTTCGCGGCGATGAGGCGAATCCCCCTAACCCCCTTTGCAAGGGGGAACAAAACATCGGGGAAACCATGTTAAGAATCGGCAACGGTTACGACGTACATCGGCTGGTCCAGGGCAGAAAACTGGTCTTGGGCGGGGTGGATATCCCCCATTCGACCGGGCTGGACGGGCATTCGGACGCCGACGCGCTTTCGCACGCCTTGTGCGACGCGATCCTCGGCGCGTGCGGCGCGGGCGACATCGGCCACTACTTCCCGGACACCGACCCGCAATGGAAGAACGTCTCCAGCATGGTCCTCTTGAAAAAAGTCGGTCAGGTCTGCGCCCAGCGCCGGTTCCGTATCGCCAACGCCGACTCCATCATCGTGGCGCAGAAACCGAAGCTGGCCCCGTTCATGGAACAGATGAGAAAAAACGTCGCCGCCGCGCTGGACATCGACGTCGACCGCGTGAACGTCAAGGCCACGACCACGGAGCGCTTGGGGTTTGCCGGGCGCGAGGAAGGCATCGCCGCCTACGCCGTCGTTCTGCTCGAAAAAATCGATTCGTAAACCGGAAAAACCCATACCCGCCATGCCCCCAGTCAGAGTCCGTTTTGCCCCCAGCCCCACGGGCGAGCTCCACGTCGGCAACGCGCGTACGGCGATCTTCAACTGGCTGTATGCCCGGCGACAGGGCGGATCGTTCGTCCTCCGCATCGAGGACACCGACCTCGAGCGCTCCAGCGCCGAGTCCGAGCGGTCCATCCTCGAGGACCTGGACTGGCTTGGGTTGAATTGCGACGAAGGCCCCGTAACGGGAGGCCCTTACGCCCCATACAAGCAATCCCAGCGCAAGGCCGTCTATCAGGAATACGCGGACCGGCTTTTGCGGGAGGGGAAGGCCTACCCTTGTTTCTGCACCGAGGAAGAGCTCGAGGAGAAAAAAAAATTATTTATTAAAAAAGGCGCGCAACCCCGCTACGACGGCCGGTGCAGAGACCTCTCCGAGGAGGAGCGCCGCCGCCTGACTGCCGAGGGACGCCGGCCCGCCACGCGCTTTAAAATCGAGCAAAAAGAACTTTCCTTCGACGACCTCGTGCGGGGAAACGTGACGTTCAACTGCGAACTGATCGGCGACTTCATCATCCTCCGGTCGGACGGCATGGCGGCGTATAATTTTTCCGCGGCGGTGGACGACGCGCTCATGAGGATCGACCATGTCTTCCGCGGCGAGGACCATCTGTCCAACACGCCGCGCCAGATCCTGGTCCTGCGGGCGCTGGGTTTCGATCTTCCCCGGTACGCGCACCTGTCGATCATCGTGGACCAGGACAGGACCAAGCTGAAGAAGAGGGAAAAAAGCTCCTCCCTGCGGCATTTCCGGGAGGAAGGGTTCCTGGCGGACGCCGTCGTGAATTACCTTGCCCTTTTGGGCTGGTCTCCGGAAGACGGCGGGGAGTTCATGACCCGGGAGGAGTTGACCGGGAAGTTCTCCCCGGAGCGTTGTTCCAAAAGCTCCGCCATGTACGACATCGCGAAATTACGGTGGCTGAACGCGCAACATTTGCGGCGGCTCGGACCCGGACGCCTGCTGGAACTTTCATTGCCGTTCGTGGAGGCCGCCGGGTTCCGCGCCGGGGACTACGGCCGGGAGTGGTTGACGTCGGTCCTGACCTGCATCCGGGATAACGTAGAGACCCTGGCCGAGATAAAAACCTATCTCCCGATTTTCCTGACGCCGGTCCCGCCGATCGAGGAGGCGAGCGCGCCGGAGACGCGATCGGAGACCGGGTTGCGGGTGGTCGAGGCGTTCCGGCGGGAGTTGGAGCGGGTCCCCGCCATTTCCGAACAGACGTTCTCGGAGATCGTGAAATCCGTCAAAAGCCAACTGCGCGTGTCCGGCAAAGCGTTGTTCATGCCCATCCGCGTCGCCCTCACGGGTTGCGCCCACGGCCCCGAGCTGGCCAAGATTTTCTCCCTGCTCCCCAAGGAGACCCTGCTCGGGCGCCTGGACAAGGTCCTCCGTCCCTAGACTCCGTGCATTCGTTCATGGCTTCAGGCCGTAACTTTATAGGGACGGCTTGTCCGGAGGAAAATGCGCTCTTGGAGCGCGGCTGAAATCCCTGTCTCAGACGTGAGACGAAGGCCTTTTTATGTTTTTAGGGAGGCGGGCGGTAAACGTGGACCCCTTGCCTGATTCGCTTTCGGCCTCGATGTCTCCGCCCATCAAGCGGCAGTAGAGCCTGCTGATCGCCAGCCCCAGCCCGGTGCCGCCGAATCTCCGGTGGGTCGAGGGATCGGCCTGGACGAATTCCTGGAAAACCTTGGACGTTTGCTCCGGAGTCATGCCAATGCCCGTGTCCGAGACTTTGAAAACGAACCAGTCCCTGCCGTCCTGGGTTTCGCGGTCGACGCGCAGGGTAACGGTCCCTTTCTCGGTGAACTTGCAGGCGTTCCCGATCAGGTTCAAAAGGATTTGCAGGAGTTTGGTGGAGTCGGTTTCGATGGTCCCAAGGTCCTGGCTCGCATGAATTTCCAACCGGTTGGAGTTCTTCTCCGCCAGCGGTTTGACGACGCTTGCCGCCTTTTGGACCAGTTCTTCCAGTTCGACCGTCTCGGAATTGACGTCCATCTTCCCGGACTCGATCTTGGACAGGTCCAGAATGTTATTGATCAACCCCAGCAAATGCTTTCCCGCCGACTGGATCTTCTGTAGATCGGGGATGAAGTCCTCGACGCCCTTTTCCTCCGCCTCCTCCTCCAGAAGTTCGCTGTACCCCAGGATGGCGTTCATGGGGGTGCGCAACTCGTGGCTCATCTGGGCCAGGAAAACGCTTTTCGCGCGGGTCGCCGCCTCCGCCTCTTCCTTGGCCCTTCGCAGTTCCTCCTCCGTCCTCTTGAGCCCGGTGATGTCCTCCTCGACGGCGATGAAATGGGTGATCTCTCCTTGCGCGTTCTTGAGGGGGGAAATCGTGGCGTATTCCCAATACGGCTCGCCGTTCTTTTTCCGGTTATGGAATTCGCCTTGCCAGTCCTGTCCGGAACGGATGGTTTCCCACAAGTTCCGGTATTCCTCGGGGCTTCGGTCGTCGGACTTGAGGATTTGCGGGTTCCGGCCCTTGACTTCCTCCAGCGCGTAACCGGTCAGCTTGGTGAACTTGGGATTGATGTATTCGATGTTTCCCTCCCGGTCGGTGATCACGACCGAGGCGGGACTCTGTTGGACTCCGCGATACAGCTTGCGGATCATGTCGTCCTTCTCCGCTTCCTTTTCGACGCGCTGGGCGATGGCCTCGTAGCGCTCGACTCCCAGGCGCGTGACATTGACGACTTCCTCGACGTCGATGGGTTTGGTCAAAAACCGGAACACCTCGCCTTTGTTGATGGCCTCCTGCATCATTTCCGCATCGCGAAAGGCCGTCATCATGATCCGCGTGGTGTTGGGCGAGATTTCCCGGGCGGCCTTCAAAAACTCGGCGCCCTTCATGACCGGCATCTTATGGTCGGCGAGCGCGACGGCAATGGGGGAATGGGCTTTTAATTTGCCGATGGCCTCCATCCCGTTTTCCGCGGAAATGACGTCGTAACCTTCGGCGGCCAGAATGTCCCTCAGGAGATCCAGGAATGCCGTTTCGTCGTCGACGATCAGGACTCGATGCATGGCGAGCGTTATCCTCCCCTCCCTTAGAGTCTATAACAAAATGATTTTTATCGCAAAGACCAGCGTGCCGCTGGCCCCAATGCCGCCTCCCGCTTACGCGGCGGCGGAGAATCTCCCCCTTTGCCAAAGGGGGGGGGGCGCTAGCCCGGATATTGCATGAGCGAATGACCCATGGCGGCGCTTCGGGTTTTAGGAACGGGGCTTACCGGTCTCTTGGAGATGAAAAATACCCGGCGCAAAAAGCGCCTTGGTTTTGTCCCCCCTTGCAAAATCCCCCCTCGCCCCCCTTTGACAAAGGGGGGATAGGGGGATTTCCCAGCTTTCGCCCGCCAGCGTGACGCTGGACCCGGCGTACAAGGCTTGAACCGCGCCCAAGGCATCATCGCGGGCAATCCGGGCAGAGCCGCCGCCCCTACGGCGAATAACGTGAATCCCCCCCTCCCCCCTTTGGTAAAGGGGGGAGGGGGGGATTTGAAC
>JACRGP010000173.1 GCA_016217765.1 Nitrospinota bacterium
GAGTGGAAACGGCCGCCTTTTCTTGCTAACTCCAACTACCGATGGGACCATGTTTACAGAACTCCAAATCCCCCCCTTGCCCATATAGCGCTTAACATAAATCGACACATTATTGTATTATTTATAACTATTTGATTTTAAGTGTTTTTTTTATTTTGCGATCTACGGCGAACCGGTGGCGGATGAAAAAAAGACTTGCAGGTCACATATTTAGGATGTGAGTCCTTGCCGGAGTCGTCAGCCATGAAATCGTTTCCCCGGTTCAGTCCAAAAGAAGCGGTCGATATTCTGAAGAAATATCTTCTGGTCGATCCGTCGGCCATGGTGGTCGATTTCGAGAAGAGCCACGGGTCTTATCTGCACGATGCCGTGACGGGCCGGGATTACCTGGATTTTTATACGTTCTACGGGTCTCTGCCTATTGGGTTCAACCATCCGGGAATGTTCGCGCCGGATTTTGTCGAGGACATCAAACGGACGGGGATTTGCAAACCGGCCAATTCCGATATCTTGAGCGTCGAATACGCCGAGTTTGTCGATACTTTTTGCCGGACCGTGTTGCCGGATGGATTCAACCATTTGTTCTTCATCTCCGGCGGGGCGTTGGCGGTGGAGAATGCCCTGAAAACGGCTTTCGACTGGAAAGTCCGCAAGAACCTTGAAAAAGGGACCAAGGACAAGGGGACGCAGATTGTCCATTTCAAAAAAGCCTTTCACGGGCGGAGCGGCTACACCCTGTCCCTGACGAACACGTTCGACCCCAACAAGACGAAGTATTTCCCCGCGTTCCCGTGGCCGCGGATTACCTGTCCCTGCCTCAAGTTCCCCCTCACGGAGAAGAATGTGGAGGAAACGGTCGCGCTGGAGGAAAGGGCCGTACGGGAGATCCAGCAGGCGTTCGCCGATCATGCCGGCGACATCGCCGCGATCATCATCGAGCCGATCCAGGGCGAGGGCGGGGACAATCATTTCCGCAAGGAGTTTTTCCAGGCCCTCCGTACCCTGGCCGACGACAACGAGGCGCTGTTGATCTTCGACGAAGTGCAGACAGGCATGGGGATCACCGGCAGGATGTGGTGCGCCGGGCATTTTGGCGTCATGCCGGACATCTTTTGTTTCGGCAAGAAGGCCCAGGTGGGCGGCATTTTCTGCAACGAAAGGGTCCAGGAAGTGGAGAGCGTGTTTAAAGTCCCGAGCCGCATCAATTCCACGTTCGGCGGCGATCTGTCGGACATGGTGCGGGCCAGGCGCTATCTGGAAATCATCGACGGGGAGAAACTGGTCGAAAACGCGGAGCGCATGGGCCGCTTCCTGCTGGACGGGTTGATCGATTTGTCCCGGCGCTTTGAAATCATGTCCAATGCGCGGGGCAGGGGATTGATGATCGCCTTCGATCTGCCCACGGACCACGAGCGCAGGATTTTCCGCGCGCAACTGATGAAGGAGGGATGTCTGACCCTGCCCTGCGGGCCGAGGGGAATCCGCCTGCGGCCGCCGCTCAATCTTTCGCGAGAAGACGCGCAACGCGGGCTGGAAATGATCGGCAACGGCTTGCGGACTCTCTACGGCCGCCCTGTTGCGCCAGAGACGGCGAATCCCCCCCTCTTATCCGTTGGCCGGGAATAAGATCAAAATAAAATTACCGTTCGCCGGCAATCAGGTGGTTGCCGTCGTTGTTCCGGTAGGGCCCTTCGTCTCGCAAGTGGTAAACTTGAACAGAGCGTACAACGGGCACCAGCCGAGAATACCCGTCAGCAGGGGGACAAGTCCTATGACCCCAAGGGCAACTCCCCACGGGTTCCACAGGAACCATCCCAAGGCGATCAGAACGATCCCCATCCCAATCCTCATACCGCGGTCCATTTTGCCTTCATTCTGACAAAACATGACATGCCTCCGTTATCGGTAGTGAACTATTACTTAAGATGCCGTTTGCGAGGAAAGGTTACATCCAATAGTCGCTCCTTGGGCTGAGCAGGCGTTCTTTCGCCAAACGTAGGGCCTCTTCCCGGAAAATCGTGTCGCCGGTTTTGTTTTTGGACAAACGGTCAAAGATTTCAAAGATATTCCGGGAGACCGTGTCGTGGATCAGGTTTTCGAGGTAGGGGCGGGGACCCACGGCCAGGACCTTGGACCGGTACTCCTTCTCCAGGTCCATCTTGAGTTCGACGGCGCAACCGATGACGCCTCCGGCATTGACGATAAAATCGGCCAGGGAAAGGATGTTCCGCCGTTTTTCGAGGTAGTATTCGGTCATCTTGTTGCTGGGGTTGTTGGCCCCCTGGAGGATGAAGCGGCATTGGACGCGGTCGGCGTTGCGGGAGGTGATGGCATCGGGCCGCGCTGACGGGACCAGCAGGTCGCAAGGAGCTTCCAACAACCAGTCGAGGCGCGAGGGCGAAAACCGTTTTTCCGTTTTGCCTGTGTAGTTTGACAGTCCGCCGGGCAAAGTCCGGACGCGGTTCAATGCCTCCACGTCCAACCCCGACGGGTTCCACAGCGCGGCGTTGATGTCCGACGCCCCGGCGATCGTGGCTCCGGCGGCATGCAGTTTTACGGCCGTCCAAGAGCCGACGCTCCCGTATCCCTGAATGACCGTTCGGGCGTTTTTTATCCGGAAGTCCGGGAACCGGCTTTCCAGGGCGACGGCGGCGGCCATGAGACCGTGGGCGGTGAGACCCCATTGGTCGATGGGGATGCCCCCGTTTTGGACGGGCCGTCCGGCCGCGCTCCGCCTTTGCATCCCCGGTTGCCGGAGCCGGGAAAAAACGTCGTGGATCAATTGGACGTCGTTTTCGTCGATCCCCATGTCGGGAGCGGGGACGTATTGCGTCAAAGGGAATAGGGCCTCCGCGAACAGGGCGACGAGGTCCGCCTTCAAGGCGGGATCGCTTTTCAAGACCCGGGGGTCCGCCGCCAAGCCGGACTTGCCGCCGCCGAAGGGCAGGCAGGAGGCGCTGTTTTTCAGAGTCATCGCCCGGGCCAGACGCTTGACCTCGTCAACGGAGATGTCATCCGCGAGGCGGATGCCGCCGAGACCCGGGCCGCGCCGGGTGTTGTCCACGACCACGTAGCCCCACGACCGGACGTTTTCGGGGTCCAGGACGCGGACGATTTGTTCCGGCCCGTTGTCATCGGTCTCGGAGAAACGTCCTTCCGGTTTGCCCGCGTCCAGGATTTCGATCGTCAGTTTTTTTGGGAGTTTCAGGGAGATCGTCATGAGGCTGTTCAAGTCGGCAGTTAGTAAAGAGACGATCGGTCCTTCCTTGAAAATAATTATACCAGACGTATTTGACAGGGCCGGTAAATTCAAATACATTTAAAAAACTGTTTTCCGGCGGCCACCGGGGACGCCCCCGGCGGGCAACCCCGCCCCGCGCTTGCGCCGGGGCGGGAATCGTGTTTCGGCGATCGCTAGGCGTCATCGCCGCGTTGGGGCCAGCGTTCACGCTGGCCGGCGGTAGCGCCGGGGTGAACTGGCCCGACTTGGATTGCCCTCGATGACGCCGGTTCGCCGGACAAGCCCGTTGGGTCCAGCGTTCATGCTGGCCGGCGGAGCGGAGGGACGAAGTGAAAATTCTAACGACCGGTTTTTGGGGAAATCCTGTCAAAGACTGGCTTTTGAGCCTGATTATCGCCTTCGCGGTTTTTGCCGCGCTGTTGCTCCTCCGGCAAAAAGTGAGCAAGAAGCTCGCCCGCCTGGCCGGGAGGATCAAGCAGGAAACGGGGACGATTTTCGAGGGGCTCCGCGAACAGACCAAGACCTTTTTCCTGCTGGTCCTAGCGGGTTATGCCGGTTCCCTTAACCTCGATCTTTCGCGTTCCCTGGAAGTCAAAATCAACCAGCTTTTGATCCTGGTGGTCCTTCTGCAAGCGGGGATCTGGCTCGGTTGGCTGATTTCTTTCTGGGTCAACGAGACCATCAAGGGAAAGAAGGAGGAAGACCCGGCGGGGGCGACCACGATCGGCGCCTTGGGTTTCCTTCTGCGCCTGGCATTGTGGGGCGCGGTCCTGCTTCTCGCCCTGGACAACCTCGGCTTCAATATCACCGCCCTGGTGGCCGGGCTCGGCGTCGGCGGCATTGCCGTGGCCCTGGCGGTGCAGAATATTCTGGGCGACTTGTTCGCCTCCCTGACGATCGTCATCGACAAGCCGTTCGTGATCGGGGATTTCATCGTCGTCGAGGATTTCATGGGGACCGTGGAGCATATCGGCCTCAAGACCACGAGCGTCCGGAGTCTGTCGGGGGAGCAGATTGTTTTCCCCAACTCCAACCTGCTCCAAAGCCGGGTGCGCAACTACAAGCGCATGACGGAACGGCGCATGGTATTTTCCATCGGCGTGGTGTACCAGACCCCCGCCGGGAAACTCAAGGCGATACCGGAGATGATCCGGGAAATCGTCGAATCCCAACAGGGCGTCCGGTTCGATCGCTCGCACTTCAAGGAATACGGAGATTCTTCCCTCAGTTTCGAGACGGTGTATTACGTGCTGAGCCCGGACTATAACGTGTTCATGGATACCCAGCAGAGCGTCAACCTGGCGATTTTCGAGCGTTTCGAAAAAGAGAAGATCGAGTTTGCCTATCCGACCCGGACGGTTTTCGTCACCCCACAGAACCCATGAATCCTGAACGGCGGGAGCTTCGACAGCCGACTCCCCAACAAATCGACCGGCTGATCCAGACCGCCTTGGATGAGGACCTGGGCGATGGGGACGTCACCACTGACGGCATTTTCAGGGAGAGCCGTCAGGCGGAGGCGTCCGCCGCGGCCAAGGAGCCGTTGGTCCTGTGCGGGATCGAGATATTTCAGGCGGCGTTTAAACGCCTGGATCCGAACGCCGTTTTCCCATCGATCAACTACCGGGACGGCGACGACGTTCCCGCCGGCGAGACCATAATCGTCGTGCGCGGCGATTGCGCTTCCTTGCTGAAAGGCGAAAGGACGGCGCTGAATATCCTGCAACGGCTGAGCGGCATCGCCACCCTGACGCGGAAGTTTGTCGAAGCGGCGAAACCGGCCGTCGTCCTGGACACCCGGAAAACCACGCCGGGACTGCGCGTCTTCGAAAAGTACGCGGTCCGGTGCGGCGGGGGATGCAACCACCGCTTCGGGTTGTTCGACGCCGTGTTGATCAAGGACAACCACATCCAGGCGGCGGGGTCCATAACCGAGGCCGTGGCCCGCGTTCGCCAAAATGCGAAAACCGGGTTTATTGAAGTCGAAACCCGGACTTTGCAGGAAGTCCAGGAGGCCCTGCGGGCAAACGTGGACAGGATCATGCTCGACAACATGGACGACGCCTCCATCATGGAGGCGGTCAAACGGGTGGGCGGCAAGGCCAAAATCGAGGTTTCCGGCTCGGTTGACCTCCAACGTCTGGGCCAGTTGTCCAAGACCGGCGTCGATTATGTGTCCGCGGGCGCGTTGACCCATTCCGCCCGCGCCGTGGACATCAGCTTGAACTTCCTATAAATCCTCGGCAAGGGCCTGAACGGAACTTGTAAAATAATCATGGATATCCATGCGCGGCGCTATAATAGATACGATGGATTTTCCGAGGGACTTGAAATGCCTTGCAAGGACACGGCTTCGAGAATTACGGTGCGGCTGGACGGCGCGGACCGTTTGATCGATTTCGATTTTTCAAAAATTACCTGTAACAAGGAAATAGGCGGGGAAACCGGTTACAAAGGGTACTGCACCGGGAAAAGCATAGACGAGATATCGCGGATCGATTTCGCCGATTTGTTGGACCTGTTTGGTCCGGAAAATACCGAGGAACAGTTTTTTCTGTATCTGGAATGGGACGCGCTACGGACGGCCTTGGCCCAGTATCGCGGCAGGGACGAGGAAGTGGACGCCGGGAGATATCAATTGGCCTCCATATCCTATGACGAGAACGGCGCGGAGATTTGCCAAGTCATCCGCCCCCCCGCGGACCTGCCCAAGATCGTATCCTGCGCGGTCCGCGCCCGGCGGCAAGGCGCGCAAGACCTTTCGAAAACGTCCGGCGCGAACGGTTGAGGCCGGCCGGAACCCGTTTCCCGGCGTCGGAAAATCAATCCGGATACAGCCTCACGAGACGGACGTAACCTTGGGAAAAGTCCTGGTCATAGGCTTGGACAACGCCGCTTTGATAGGAAAAATAGAACGCCGCCCGCTGGTCGAAGGGCAGGCACCAGCACCCGTTCCCGCAACCGGGTTCAAACGCCGGGTCGATAAACAAGTCGAGGTTGGAGCGGCCCTTGACGATATTACCGGGGAGGTATAGTTTTTCAACTTCTTCCTTTTCCGGCAGTCGCCAGTCGTGGAATCCCAGGAAATCCTTCCGGTTCATGGAATCCACGAATTGCAGGGCTTCCTGAAAATTCAGCCAGTCGTTGACTATTTGCCACGAATCTTTTTTACACCACACGAGTCCGGTTGCGGTATCCTTCGCGGTACCGTCGCCATTGTCGATAAATCTTGAATTCTCGCTCATGGTCCTGTGGCTTCCCTTTGTTGTGGAATCCGCTGAAAAAGGCGAAAAAATATGTTATCGCAAGCCCTTATCCATGTGAAGCTAAAATTGCGATTCTCGAGAAAACGGCCTAAATTATTATAAGGAACTGGATTTTATAGTCCAGATTTGATAGAAAAACGGTTCGAAAACCGGCTTGCAAAGGATCCCCGATTTATGACGCTCTATGTTTTCGAATGTCAAAACTGCCATTTTCTGCTAAAACATTCCCTGGCCAATCCGTGCGGGAATATCTATGTTTACGATTGTCCCAAGTGCAAAAAATGCAATAAATTTCAGTTCCTGCGGGAGATGGACCCGCAAAAGGACTGGTATTCCCATCTCGCGCAAATCAAAAACCGCAGGAGAAGATTGGGAGATGGTTTACGCAAGACCGGAAAAAGAGCGGCGCCCAAGAAGGAGGAAGAAGCCCCCGCCGGCGGAATAAACTGAGGTTGCGGGATTTTTATAAGGTCCCGCGGGATGTTTTTACGGGCGTCTATCGGAGATTTGGAAAGGCGAGGTTGATTTGAAAAAAAAGTTGTTGGCCGTTTTTTTGTTTTCCCTTTTTTCCTGCGTGGTCTGGCAAACCCTGGGCGGCAAATCCGGCAATGCGTATGCCGGTCCTTTTTCCCGGTCCGGAATTCCGGCGAAGGTCGTAAATCTCGAGGGGCCGAACCCCGATTGCGGAGAAGAGGTCCTTCCGGTTGGATTCTATCAAAACATTTCCTGGTATTCCTCGATCGCGGGATTTGCGTTGCTCATCCTGGGCATATTGGCCGACAAAAAAGCCTTGAAGCTCGGTCTTTGGGGCCTGGCGGTTCCCGCTTTTGCCGGATGGGTCTATGTGAACTATTTCGTGGATTACGACGCGATCAAGGAGTCCATTTTCAACTACAACCTTGTGGCCGAGGGCGCGCTGGCCAATATCGCCGAAGGCGAGGAACGCTACAAGTCCGAGCACGGGATTTACGTGAACGACTTGAACAAGCTATACTCGCATCTGGCCGGGGCGCACGGCGTGGACAAATGCGTCCGGATTCTGGAGATCACCGTTCTCCCGGACTCCTGGTCGGCGGCGGCCAAACACGTATCCAGCCCGGAAAAAATTTA
>JACRGP010000176.1 GCA_016217765.1 Nitrospinota bacterium
GTGGTGAGAGGCCCCTTGCCACCGTATAGAAAAAAATACCTCGCCAATTTTTTAAAAAGAGACGACTGGCGAATTTTCCCAAAAAACGAGGGAGTTTCTCTCGTTCGCAAAGCTCTAAAAGACGATGTCTTGGGCTATTTAGTCGTCCCTGAAAAAGTGGTTTTTTCGATGGATTGGAGTAAATTGCTAGGCCATAGCGTTCAGTTTGCCGACAGAAAAACGATTTTAAGGCTCCGGCCAAAAAGAAAAAATAGAAGCCAGGCGATCGGCTTCCGGATATTGTGCCCCGCGCCGCACAGGAGGGCGTTGATTCTGTCGCCTTCCTTGCCCAGCAGGTAGTTCCGTCCCAGCCGCCCGTCGTTTTTCATGTGACCGATCACCGGTTCGATCGCGGACCGTCTCTTCAGCCATCGCCTCAGCGACGGCTTCACCTTTCTCATTCCGCGCCGGGCGACATGGACCTCCGCCGGGCCTTGATAATCGTGGCCGCGATAGCCCAGGTCCACGAACAGCTCCCGCGCCTCGAATCCCGCCAGCCGCTCGGCCTGCTCGACCGCCGCCCCAAGGGTGTGGCCGTCGTAGGGATTGCCGTGAAACGCTTGCATCCCGACCACAAAATTGTCCTTCGACGTCATGGCCACGCTCACCTTGCAACCGAACTCGTACCGCTTGCGCGCCTTGCCTTTGGAAATGCATTCCACCTCCGGAGCATGCAGGCTGTACAGTTTGCCGCGGTCCGTCCGTTTCCGCGGGAGCAGACGATGTCCCATCTCCAGCAGAGGCGAAAACCGCTTTTGCAAACCCGCGTTTCCGGAAACCTTGCGCTCGATGTCCCGCGCGACACGGCCCAGGTACGTCTTCAGCTTCCTCACTTCCCGGCGCGAACGCTTCATCTGGCGCGCATGCGCGTAACGGCTTTGCATAACCAGCGACTGCTTCGATTTGCGCGTGTACGACTGACGGAGCCCCACCCCGCGGACCCTGGCTTCCCGCGCCAGCTTGAACTGCGGGCGGCGATACAACTTCGCGTCCGTCGGAAAACTCACCGCCTTCTCCTGAACCGTCGTGTCCACGTTCAAACGTTCCAGACTCGTCCGCTTCAACACCTGCGTCCGCAATCCCGCGCGCACCGTCTCGGAAAGCAACGTCTCCAAACCCTCGCTCTTCAGACGGTTCCGCCACTTCGTCATCAGGCTCGGGTCGATCGGCAACTCATGTTGAAAATACTCCTCCCCGCAAAACAACTGCCAGTATGGGTTCTCCACCCATTGCCCAACCACCTCCCCGTCGCTCAATCCATGCGCGTGCTTCAGATAATGCAGACCCACCATCAACCGCGTCGGCTTCGCCGGACGACCCCGACCCTCGCTACAAAGACTGCCGAACGCCCGATCGAACCGCAACCAATCGATCACCCGCGCCAGACGCGCCAACGGATGCGCCTCGTTACATAAAAAATCCAGACGAACAGAGTACAACTCTCCTTGGCGGTCCCTCGGTTTGGCCTGCGTAAATCCTCCAGTTTTTGAGCGTTCCAAGCAAATTCCTTGCAATTTTACAACACTCAAAAACCCGGTTCACCCTTTATCCATGCGACATAAACACTTTTTCAGGGACGACTTTATAGCCTTTTATTGTCATTCCCGCGTAGGCGGGAATCCAGTATTTCCAATGGGTTTCTGGATGCCCGCTTGCGCGGGCATGACGATTGTGGGGTCAAAAGCAACTTTTTAACGCCCCGCTAGGCGCGGGACATTTTCACCGTATCGATCAAATCAGGCGGATTCAACTCGTAAGCGCGACTTTGGCAGTCGGTTTAAGAGGCAAGCTGGGGTAAATCCCAAGCGTTTCTTAAATCGCCAAACCCAAAAGGAGCGGAGAAATAGCGGGGCAGAGGAAAGAAGTTGGCAAGGCGTTGCCTCACGTCACAGCGCCACCCTGTCTTGAACCAGGGGTTCCAGAGCGATGTCGAGGGGATCTCCCCACAGCAAGCCCCTTTGATCGTCTGACAACTTCCAAAAGTCCGCGATCGTGGCATCCGTCCGGAAGTGCTTATGCAGAGCGGTGTTACTCAACACTCGTGAATATGCGTGACAGGCCAGACGTTCGATTTGCCGAGTCCTTTGCCAACACACGTCTTCCCGTTGGTTCGCTGGATGGTTCTGCACGGCCTTATCCCATTCGTGCAGGTGTTCCGTGTTGCTACGCATGTCGAACGCTTCCTGCAGGAGAGATTGCGTGTCACTGCCCGCGCGTGCGAACGTCTGACAGCGGTGCGTGAACCGCTTTTTGGTCTTTCCGGTCTCCGGTAGAATGAGTGCCTCTAGGGAGCGGACAAACTGATGGAGACGGTCCTGTCCAGTTTTTTCCTTCAGGCCCTTGAACAACGTATTCAGGCCGCGGATGGCGCGTCTGAATTCGGCATTGTTCGCTTTCATCGTCATGACACCGGCGCGTAGCTTGAGGGCGTCTTCAAGCCATTCTTTGGAGATAGGGGCTCGCCGGTATCCAGTGCTTTGAAAGAACGTCGGTTGCTGGCTCATCCGCCGAATGCTCGGCATACCCTGTTTGGATGAGCCGCACAACAAATCGGCGCTCTCGCACTCGATGCCTCCCCCTGAGACGCTCTCGTACTCCGACAGCTTAATTTTTATCTTTATAATAGTTAAAAGTTTTTCTCGCTTTGACTGCCGTGAATGCCCGGTTAATCTTTACCCGTCTTCTGTTGGCCTTTCGATTCCAAGTTTTGACCCGTCTCATGAGCTCCTTAAGGCTGGCTATCCGGTCTTTCCCAAGGCATTGCCTGGACAACAAGCCAATCTCGATCTCTGCCTGATTGAGCCAACTGCCATGCTTCGGCGTATAATGAACGGTGAAAGACTTCCGCGGCTTTCTCCCTTTTCCTGGGCCATAATAATCAATCGGAGATTTCTCTTTGTGGGTGTTCAAATTATCCATAACCGGATGCCGTGTCTTTAGCCTGGGATAAGCCCTCGCTATCCGTCCAATGATTTTGGCAAATGCGTTCGCCTTTCCATTCCTCGTTACCCACGTCAAATGACGTCCCGCCTGCGGTTCCGCGCCACAAAAAATATTGCCTGTCCCACGTCGAGCATACTCGCTGTCCTGTTTACGTATTCGCCCGGGACTGGACGGCTTGACAGGTCGGGCGTCTTCAAGAAGTCGAATGCTCTTCTCATCCAAACAAATCGCTGGTTCCTTCGGATCCCGCGGCTTTTCGTAAAGATGAAGAACATCCTCCATCCTCTCTATATATTCAGGCGTCAACTCCGCCATGCGCCACATTTTTTTTTAGCCAAGGCGTTAATTCATGATTTTTTAAAATCAGCCGGACGCTCTCACGGTTTGTCTTCCCCACGATTTTCTTTTTTACCGCCTCCTCCACGATCGAACGCACACTCCATCGGGCATACCCTTCAGGAGGAGAAGCACAAACCATCGCCACAATCCGGCTTACCTCTTTCCGTTTCATCCGCCGAGGTTGCCCCGTACGGGGTCGATCGTACAAGGCCGTCTCTAATCCATGGCTGTCGTATTTCCAAGCAATGTTGCGAGCCGACATCGCCGTCATCCCAAGAGTCTGGGCCGCTTGAGGGGACGCCATCCCCCGATCCATCAATCTCAAAACCAAGGCGCGCTTCATTACTCGACCAGGTTCCTTGCCTTTCCCAATCAAAAACAACACTTTCTTCCGATCCTTCGACGTCAATTTTACGAAAACCCCGCCCTTACGCAACCTCACTTGCGCCATCCTTCCTCCTTTCCGGGTCAACTCCAAAAAAAAGGATAACACAAAAAACACACAAAAGATAATGTTTAAATTGTCAAAGTACTAGTGCTACCAGACGAAAAATTCCCCAATGGAATCACAAAAGAGGAAGCGCTGAGGTTTCTCGCCCAAGACATAAAAATAGCCGAGACCGCCATACAAAGAAAGGTAAAAGTCGGCCTCGTCCAGCATCAATTCGACGCGTTGACTTCCCTCGTTTTTAACATAGGCGGAGGCGCTTTCGGAGACTCGACATTGTTGCGCCTTCTTAATCGAGGCGAGTATAATAAGGCCGCAAACGAGTTTCTGGCATGGGATAAAGTTCAAGTTAAAAAAGGCGTGTGGATAACGAGCGACGTCCTGGTGAAACGCAGAAGAATCGAACGGGATCTCTTTCTCAATGGCAACTATGAATAAGACAACTGTCATTACGCGCGCCATGGTCGTCATTCTGGCTTGTCCGGTTGCATGGGGCAAGGTTTGGGCGGAGAACTGTCTAGATGCGGA
>JACRGP010000030.1 GCA_016217765.1 Nitrospinota bacterium
CCAATTTTTCAAAAAAATTTAAAAAACCCAAAACCGTTTAAAAATGGTTAAAACGAAAAAAAAGGGTTGCGCCCCCCCCCCCCCCCACTTTTGTATACTGAAACGCCTTTATAATATTAAAATTAAATGGGGGGGATAATCATGTCAAGAGGGGCTTTCCATCGGATTCCGAATCTAAGGGTTTTCCGCGGTTTCTTGTTATTTTTCTTCCTTTTCGTCTTCGTCTGCGAAAACGCGTTGGCGTTGAATGCGACGGAAAAAAACGTGATTTCCCCCTATTGGCAGGCTGATACCAGCGTTTACACCTACATTGGCATCTCCCACCCTTCCGTGTCGGGCATGGCTTCCCGGATTGGCATGGTCGTTACGGCTTTGACGACGGGCGGCTCGGCTCCTACTTTTACGAATGAGGGCAACTCTTCCGTAAGCAACCTGACTTTCACGATTTCCGCGGGCACTGTCGAAAAAATCTTTATCGTTCTGACCAATCAGGCCTTGATGCCGTCGCCGACCAGCGTTCCGACCGCGAAGTTCTTTTCGATTACGTCCACTTCCGGTCATTCCGGAACTCTTTACATTCAGCCCGCGGCCGCCAACCCCGACGCTGTTTCGAACTCCTTGGGAACGCCGGGGGGCGCGGGGAAGGGGGATGGCGACGGCATACGCTCGGTTGAGATGTTGAGCATATGGGGCGCCATTGTCGTTCAGGCGACCAGCACCGGCTTTGCCATGGAGTTCGTTGGCGACAACCATAGCGTTCTCTTCGTGAATGGATTCGTGGATGACGAAGTCGCTAATATAAGCGGCGCCGTTACCAAAGCCAGAGCTGTAAAATAATAACTCGTCTTGAGGGCATCTCTAAAAATCGCCTTTTTCTTGAGTCAGCCGACACGAAAAAAGTGTAGTTGCCCAATTTATTGGGCTTTTGGAGCGCCTGATGAATCAGGCAACTACGATTTTTAGAGATGCCCTTGAGTTTTTGCGATTTAGAGCGTCTGCCAAAATGAAGTCCTTTAGAGCGTCTAACAAAATGAACCCTTCGACTCGCCTTCCCCAATTACTCCCCTCCCTTGACCGGGCAAGCGCCCGGAGGCGACGCGGCGATGACGCTTCGCGATCGCCGGAACGCGATTCCCGCCTCGGCGCCAGCGCGAGGCGGCATTGGATCCAACGGCACGTTGGGGGCTGGGGGAGGGTGGACCCGGCTTTTCACCCCCACCTTGTCCTCCCCCTCAAGGGGGAGGAAGTTATGGAAAATTCATTTTGTTAGACGCTCTTAGCAGGGCGCTGAAAAACTATTTTGTCCTCATTTAGCCGTCGTTCCCGTGAAAACGGGAATCCAGTATATCTTCAAAGGTTCTCTGGATGCCCGCTTTCGCGGGCATGACGATTTTGGGGCCAAAAGGGACTTTTCAGCAACCTGTTAGACCCTCTTCCCCAGTCCACTCCCCAACTCGACGCTAAACTCGACAAGCTTGGCTCCGATAGCGAAGGGGTCATCGAGGGCAATTGCTTTTGGCTACCCCGTCCCGATAGCTTCCCGCGGTCCCGCCCGTTTTTCTCCCTTTCCAATTTCATGGGACGCACACTATGTCCAGAAAACGAAACGGGTCTATGCCGAACGCTTTTAAAGGCCGCGCGGGCTCAGTGGATAAGGACCATGCCGAACGGCCGGGATTCCGAACAGGGGGTTTGGCCGCCGTTCGACTCCCAACCGTTGTTGAACGTCGTCTGCGGCACGTCGATCCCGCAGGCTTGCAGGGTGGGCCGGGCTTTGTCGGGATGCTGGCACCGGGTTTCGATGGCGCACGTTTCGCACAGGTCGCAGGGCGTGGCGCAGAGCGCGAAGGCTTTATGAAATCCCTTGTTCTTGTAGCGCTCTTCCAAGGTCAATACGATCTCCCTTACTTGTCCGGCTTGCGGGGCTTGCACGAGAATGGCTTTTTGATAGTCCATCAGGATTTCCGACATCTCGTCGGCGTTGGGGGAACAGGGCGGACAGGTAAACCGCATCCCAAAAAAGGGGCATCCATACTGGCACTGCAGTTTGACCCATCGTCCCAGGGAGATGGTCTTGGTCAAGATGACCTTGGCCTTGACGCAACCCAGCGAAACGGCCTCTTCCACGAGTTCCTTGTTGGTGGGTTCGTGTTTGGGGGATTTTTTGAAATGGCGAAGATCGGTGACCACGTTTTCCTTTGAAGAGCTTATTGCCAATCCAGGCTTTGGGGGTTTCTTAATTCGGATACAAGCGCTATTATAGCTTGGAAAGCGGGGTTCGTATACTCCGGGTCGTAAAAACGCCTGGCGAATCGTTTTAGGCTTGCCTCGGCGATCGGTCCGGAAGAGGATGGGGTTTGACTCCATGCGTTGAATTATAGTGGGTTAACTCTTTGTCCCGCTCCGTTTCTCCAGCCTGTGGATTAGATCTTTGACCCTACAAAAACAACATTTACGTTGCTTGCGGGATGAAATTTTTTTATAAAGCCGTCCTTTTCGATTGGGCTTACACCTTGGTGGACTTGGTCAAGGAAGACGACCGCGCCGCCTTCTCGAAGGCGTTCGATTGGTTGCGGGGGAAGGGGTTCTCCTTGCCGGACTTCGAGGAGTTTTTCGGCGTTTATCACGACCTGTTTTACAAAATGATCGACGTCTCCCGCGAAACCCACCGCGAGGCCAATTTCGAGCTGGCGTTGAAGCTGTTGTTGTTTCGATACCGGATAGACCTTGCCGCTAATTCCGATTTTGAGGAACTGCTGGCCGTTTTTTACAAGGAGATTTACGCGCCGCGAAAACTGTACGCGGATACCGTCCCGGCCCTGGAGAAGCTCAAATCGCTGGGAGTCCGCATGGGCGTAGTTTCCAACACCACCAATCCGAGGTTCATGAAGGATTACGAACGGTCCGCGCTGGGGCTGGACGCGTATTTCGAGTTCGCCCTGTACTCGTCCGAACTGCCGTATCGCAAACCGCACCCCTCCATATTCCAGGCGGCGATCGGGCGGCTGGGGTTGAGTCCCCGGCAGATCTTGTTCGTGGGCGACGATTTGCAATCGGACGTTGAAGGGGCCCAACGGGTCGGCCTGCCCACGGCCTGGCTCAACCGCGACGGCAACGGAAAAGCCGCCTCCCGTAGCGTCCAGCCCGATTACGAAATCCGCTCTCTTTTGGATATGCTGGATATCGGTCCCCGCGCGGTTTGAGGAAAGGGACCATGCGCCGATTCTTCACTCCCCCGGAAAACATTTCCGGAGACCGCCTCGTCATCCGCGGCTCCGACGTCGCGCATATCCGCTCCGTCCTCCGGTTGCGTCCGGGAGACCAGGTCCACGTCCTGGACGGCAGGGGTAACCGGTATTGCGCGCAATTGACCGAGGTCGATCGCCAGGAGGTCGCCGCCCGCATCGTCTCCCGGGAAACGGCGGAGACCGAATCCCCCGTCTCCATCCGCGTGGGATTGCCCCTCATTAAAGGCAACAAGTTCGACGATATTCTTCGCAAGGCCGTGGAACTGGGCGCGAACCGCATTGTCCCGCTGGAAACGGAGCGATGTGTCGTCAAGACGGACGGCAAGAACAAAACCGGAAAAACCCCGCGCTGGAGGAGAATTGCGGAGGAGGCGTCCAAGCAGTGCGGGCGTTCCGCCGTCCCGGCCGTCGAACCGTCCGTTCAAGATGTGGAAACGTTTTGCCGGGAAAACGCCGGGTGCGATCTCAAAATCGTTTTTTGGGAAGGCGAAGGCAAGGTTTGGTTGAAGGACATCGCGTCGGGTTCTTCCGTCCGTTCCATCGCGTTTCTCACGGGGCCCGAAGGCGGTCTGACCGGAGCGGAAATCGAAACGGCCCGGTCATACGGGTTTATAACGGCGTCCCTGGGGCCCCGGATTTTGCGGGCGGAAACGGCCCCGATCGCCGTCTTGTCCATCTTGCAGAACCTGTGGGGCGACTTGTGAGATTGGGCCCGGACAGTGCACGAGCAATAAAATAGAATTGCTTTTCCTTGCAAAATCTCCCCTACCCCCTTTGTCAAAGGGGGACAGGTTTTCTCCCCCTTGTAAAGGGGGCCGGGGGGATTTAAGGTTTTTGCCCGCGCCAGCATGACGCAATCCGGGGCGTTCCCCGGCCAGCGTGACGCTGGACTCAACGGGCTTGACCCGGATGGCGCCGGGCATACGCCCGGAAGCGACGCCGCCTCGCGCTTGCGCCGAGGCGGAACCATCCGCGGCGATACGCCGCCCGCGAATTTTATTGCATTTCCCGGCGCGCTTCCTTTTAATGAAGTGAACATTTGACGGAACCGGCATGACCTACCAATTCAAGATCGACATCTTCGAGGGACCGCTGGACCTCCTGCTCCATCTCCTCAAGGAGCAAAAGATGGACATTTACGACATACCCATCGCGGACATAACCAGGCAATATCTGCAGTATCTTGAAATGATGCAGGACCTCAACCTCGAAGTGGCCGGGGATTACCTCATCATGGCCGCGGAACTGGCGCGGATCAAGTCCAGGGTCCTTCTGCCCGTCCAGCCAACCGACGAGGAAGGCGAGGAGCAGGGCGAGGACCCGCGGGCCGACCTGATGCGGCGGCTCCTGGAATATCAGCGTTATAAGGAAGCCGCTTTCGAGTTGAGGAAACGCGAATACGACCGGCAACAGTTGTTCTCCCGCCATGGGGAGGTGGTCGTCGAGGACGCGGCGGAGGAGCCGCTCGTGGACGTGACCCTCTTCGACCTCCTCAACGCCTACCAGAAAGTACTGCAAAAGAAATCCTTCAAGAAAGATTATGAAATAAAAATCACCACCCTGTCCGTCGCCGACCGGATAAAATACGTATTGGAGATCCTGAACGCGTCCGAAAGCGCGACCTTCGAATCCCTGTTCACGGCGGCCGATACCCGGCAGGAGATCATCGTCCTGTTCCTGGCGATTTTGGAATTGATGCGCCTGCGGCTGGTCCGCGTCCACCAGGCCGGACATTTCGACGCCATCCGCATCTACAAGAACGCCGACAAGGAAGCGCAGGAAGACGCGCTCAGGGATTTCGAGGAACCCGAAAAGGCGCCGGAAGTTTGAGAAAAACAAAAGGGGTCTACGGCATAAAAATATAATCGTTTATATTTGGGGGACATATCCAAAATGTCTTTCACAAGACTGAATTCCATCAAAATCAAGGGTTATCGTCCATTCAGGGATTTTACTGCTTATTTGGGGCCATTAGAAATTTTGGTGGGAGCTAATGGAACAGGGAAATCCAGTCTTTTTGAGTTTCTTAAGTTTCTTCGTGATAGCGCTCATCAGGAAATCCCGACTGAGATTGTTACTGGTTCTATTGGGCAACAAATTTTTCACATCCCTGGTCCGGAAAAATTCTGGTGGAGCGCCGAAGTCGATTTTCATCAACGTAACCCTATAAGGTATCAGGGCGAGGTGGTTGGGCCGGTGGGAAGAGCGCACGTTATTTTTGAGCGCGTTCAAACCCATTCGCCCGATAAGCGAGGACCTTATATATTTATGAATATTAGAGAACGCAAAGGGGTGATACAAGATCCCAGCTCTAAAAAACTGATACGGCAAGATATTGATCTAAGGCGTCCCAATCAGCTAGCCATTAGCGCCATCACTAATCCAAAAATGGTTACGCTTTATCATCTTCGTGAGTATATTGCTGGTTGGAAGTTTTACAGCTCGTTTAATATTGACCACGAAAAAATACGTCGTTCCGTGCCCATTGAGCAGGAGCCGGTATTGCATGAGGATGCGGGAAATCTAAGTTCGGTTTTGCATTATTTAATGACCGAACAACGGTCCGCTTTTGATGAACTTCAAGAGCACCTGCGCCTGGTCGTTCCAGGATTTAAGGGGTTGACCGTGAAGGCCAGAGGCGGACCTGGTCAAGTGATCGCTTTTTGGCAGGAGGATGGGGTGGATAGCGATTTAAGCCTTGCCGATTTGTCCGACGGTATTTTACGACTCATATGTTGGACGACCCTTTGTGTCCAGCCAAACCCGCCGCCCCTCGTATGCATTGACGAGCCAGATCAGGGAGTGCACCCCAGAACGTTGCCTACTCTGGCGGGATTATTCGAGAAAGCATCGGAAAGAACGCAACTTTTATTGGCAACCCATGCCTCCTATTTTTTAATGCAATTCGATATATCGCGCATAGCGGTTATTACGAAGGAAAATGGCCAGTCGAAATTCATCAAGCCGAAGGACTCGAAGGTCTTGGTTTCAAATTTAAAAGATTTCGGACCTGACGAAATAGAAGTCATGCATCGTAACGATGAATTGGAGCGCTTTTCGTGAGGAAGGCGGTTGTTTATGTTGAAGGTCCCTCCGATAAAATGGCGATGCGCGCGTTGTTGCGACCCTTGCTGGATTCAAAGCGAAGCCAGGGAGTTGAAATTGGTTTTTATGAGCCGCCAAAGGGGGATAGAAAAGAATCCATAATTTCTAAAGTGCCTCCAAAAGCCGTGAATATTATTTTAAACGATAAAACGGCCGTGGTGGTGGCAATGCCCGATCTTTATCCCAGAGATAAAGGATTTCCTCATGAAAGCGCCGATGATCTGAAGAAAGGGGTCTTTAAGAATTTTGATAATGCCTTGCGGGGAAAAGACATTGACAACGAGAAGTCGTTCAGGGAACGCTTCCATGTATTTTGTTTCAAGTATGATTTGGAGGCTTTGATTTTGGCGGCCGAGGTAGCTTTAAAAAATCGTCTTGGGATCAAAAATCTTAATCCAACTTGGAAAATTCCGGTGGAAGATCAAAACCATGATATGCCGCCCAAGAGAGTTGTCATGGATTTGTTTCGCGCGCATGGGAAAAAATACGTAGAGACCGTGGATGCCCCTGTCATTTTAGGTTCTGCCGATTATAAACAGATTGCGGAACAATGCTCTCAGTGTTTTAAACCTTTCGTGGAATTTCTAGAGGGGCTTTAGGGACAGGGATTTTTTTTCGGCACAAAATGTTTTCTCGGTTCTCATCAATGCAAGCCCAATATGTAGGTCACGTGGTGTTTTACGTCCGCGATTTGGAAAAGTCGCTGGCGTTTTACCGGGATTTGCTCGGTTTCCAGGAAGTGGGGCGGATCTTCGGCGGGCAGGCGGTCGCCTTGACGACCGGCCGGACGCATCATGAAATGCTGTTGATCGAGGTCGGCGACGCGCCAGGGCCTCTCCAGGGCAAGCGGATCGGCCTGTATCACGTCGGAATCAAAATCGGGGACTCGTTGGACGATCTGCGGCGCGCGAAAGCCGAACTGGAATCGAACGGGATTTTGATCGACGGCGTTTCCGACCATGTCGTGTCGCAAAGCGTTTATCTGCGAGACCCGGACGGAAACGAAATCGAAATTTACGTGGATGCCGACCCGGAGATCTGGAAAAAAGATCCGGCGGCGGTATTGAGCGTGAAACCGCTGGTCCTCTGAACGGCCGTCTTCTTTTCCCGTCCCGAAGTCCAACCGCGCCTTTCGAGTAATGAGATTATATGACGCCTGGCCGATGGGAACATTTTCCGCATGACGCCGATTTGGGCGTGCGCGGAACGGGGGCCACCCGGGAAGAGGCTTTCGAGCAGGCCGCCCTGGCCCTGACCGCCGTTATCGCCGACCTGGACAAGGTGCGCCCCCTGGAGGATGTGGCCATCGCCTGTTCGGCTCCCGACGAGGAGCTTTTGTTCGTGGACTGGCTGAACGCGATCGTCTATGAAATGTCCACGCGGCAGATGCTGTTTTCCCGGTTCGAGGTGACGATCGAGGGCGACCGGTTGCGGGCGAAAGCCTGGGGCGAGCCGGTGTCCGTAGCTGGCCACCAGCCTGCGGTGGAAGTCAAGGGCGCGACCTATACGGAGTTGCAGGTCGGCAGGCTTGCGGACGGACGCTGGCTGGCCCAATGCGTGGTCGATGTGTGATTCTGTTAAGGGCGTCTAATAAAATGAGACTTTCATTAACATCCTCCCCCTTGAGGGGGGAGGCCGGGTGGGGGTGAAAAGCCGGGCAAGCGCCCGGAGGCCACGCGGTAATGAATCCGGCGTCACGCCGGCCGCCCTCGGCGTCAGCCTAAGGCGGCGCCGGGTCCAGCGTTCACGCTGGTCACACCCTCCCCCAGCCCCCTCCCCAGCGTGACGCTGGACTCAACAGGCTCGGCTCCGATGGCGAATGGGAGTCGTCGGGGGCAATCCGGGCTTGGCCATCCCGCTCCGGGGCGTTCCCCGGTCGAGGGAGGGGAGCGATTTGAGCGTCAAGTCATCGTCTCATTTTGTTAGACGCTCTAAAGGCATCTCTAAAAATTGTAGTTACCTGATTCATCAGGCGCTCCACAAGCCCAATAAATTGGGCAACTACAACTTTTTGGGACCGGTTGGATTCAAGAAAAAGGCAGTTTTTAGAGATGTCCTTAAACGCGAGGTGTTGCCATGGACACGTCCCAGTTGAAAAGGCAGTCGGAATTCGAATGGCGGGTCGAGCCGTTCGGGAAAATGCGCGTCCCCGCCGTCTTTTACGCCAGCGAGGAATTGGTCCGCGACATGGACCAGAAAGTGTATGAGCAGGCGACCAATGTCGCCGCGCTTCCCGGCATTCAGAAAGCCTCCTACGCCATGCCGGACGCCCACTGGGGTTACGGATTCCCCATCGGCGGCGTGGCGGCCTTCGACCCGCGCGAAGGCGGGGTGATCTCCGCCGGCGGCGTCGGGTTCGACATCTCCTGCGGCATGCGCGCCATGCATACCGGCCTTGTCCTGGACGACGTCCAGCCGGTTAAAAAAGAACTGGCCGAGGCGTTGTACCATACCGTGCCCGCCGGGGTGGGGAGCCGGGGAAAATTGCGCTTGAACGCCTCGGAAATGGACGCGATGCTCTCCGGCGGGGCGCAATGGGCGGTCAGCCGGGGATACGGCGTCAAGGCGGACCTGGAGCGCATCGAGGAACGCGGCGCGATGGCGGGCGCCCGGCCGGAGGAGGTTTCCGACCAGGCCAAAAAAAGGCAACGCGACGAAATGGGCACGCTGGGCTCCGGGAACCATTACCTGGAAATCCAGCAGGTCGTTAAAGTATTCGACCGCGAGACCGGCGAGGCCTTCGGCCTTCGCGAGGGCGATATCCTGATCAGCATCCATTGCGGTTCGCGCGGGTTGGGCCATCAGATCGGGACCGAGTTTTTGAAATCGATGGTCGTCACGGCGTCGCAACACGGGATCCATCTGCCCGACCGGGAGTTGGCCTGCGCCCCCATCGAGTCGGAGATCGGGCAGTCCTATCTCGGGGCCATGCGCGGGGCCATGAACTGCGCCATGGCCAACCGGCAGATCATCACCCATCTGGCGCGCGAGGCGTTCGCCCAAGTCCTGCCGCGGGCCGAGCTTTCCCTGCTCTACGACGTTTCCCACAACACCTGCAAGATCGAAACCCACGAGATCGACGGCAAACCCAAAAAACTCTTTGTCCACAGAAAAGGGGCGACGCGGGCCTTCGGTCCCGGCAATCCCGACGTCCCCGATGCGTTTCGCCACGTCGGACAACCCGTATTGATCGGCGGCACCATGGGGACCGCCTCGTATGTCCTCGCCGGGACCCGCGAGAGCATGGGCCTCGCGTTCGGCTCCGCCGTCCACGGGGCGGGACGGAGCATGAGCCGGCATCACGCCCTGAGGCAGTGGAAGGGCAGGCAGGTCATCGACGAGTTGGCCAGCCGGGGCATCCTGATCCGCAGTCCGTCGCAACGCGGCGTGGCGGAAGAAGCCCCCGGCGCGTATAAAGACGTCAGCGCCGTGGTGGACGCCGCCGACCGGGCCGGGCTGGCGCGCAAAGTGGCGCGCCTGGAACCCCTCGTCTGCGTCAAGGGATAGGGACCGTGTATTTAGCGCCCAAGCTAATCGGGCGGAAATCAAATGTTTTTCAACTCATTGGATTTATTGGTGAAAAATGCGTTTGACTCGAGCGGTCGCGGCGCTTAGACTCGGAACGATAAAGCTGATTCATTATCCTGAAAAATGGAGAAAGAATATGAGCAAGAAAACGCTGACGTTGGTATTGATCGCCGTTTTTGCCGCGGCGGGATGCGCGACACAAACGGGTTGGACTCCCACTTTGGACACCT
Organism: Nitrospinota bacterium; assembly: GCA_016217765.1. Taxonomy (GTDB): domain Bacteria; phylum Nitrospinota; class Nitrospinia; order Nitrospinales; family JACRGP01; genus JACRGP01. The sequence goes on from JACRGP010000030.1 coordinate 10,112, forward strand.
ATGGCGACAAGAACGCGGAACGCATCACCCAAGACATGGAGCAATGCAAGGACCTGGCGTTGCAGGCTTCCGGCGGGACCGCCAATGAAACCGTGAAGGGCATGGGAGTCGGGGCGGTTGTGGGCGCGGCGGCGGGCGCCGTCGTGGGCGCGGCGGTCGGGGCTCCGGGCCGGGGAGCGGCCATCGGCGCGGCGGCGGGCGGCGCCGGTAGCGGGATCAAGGAAGGGATGGGTTCCGAGGAACAATACAAACATTCCTACAAAAAATGTTTGCGGAACCGCGGCCATAACGTGATCAATTGACCCGCTTTTTTCAGAAAAGGTTGCCGAAAAAGTCCCTTTTTCTCCAAAAATCGTCATGCCCGCGACAGCGGGCATCCAGAAAACCCTTGAAAACACTGGATTCCCGTTTTCACGGGAATGACGGTAAAAGGCTATAAAATAGTTTTTCAGCTCCTGGTTAAAGTAGCTTCATTGTTAGGATGACATTAAAGCCCCCGGCCCGGAAACGGGCGGGGGCTTTTGCGTTTTGAAGAGCGGGGCGTTGGGGATAAGTCCCCGCAATGGGGATTATTGTTGACCCCCAAGATCGTGATAGTATAATAGTTACAAGAACTTCCCATTAAAACTCGCGCGCGGGGCTCATGCTCAAACAAATTAGAGAAGACGTCCATGTGGCTTTGGAGAAAGATCCCGCCGCGCGCAATTTCTTCGAGGTCTTGGTTTGCTACCCCGGCGTACACGCCTTGATCTCCCACCGGATCGCGCATCGGTTATGGAACGGCGGTTTCAAGTTCCTCGGCCGTCTGCTCTCTTTCATTACCCGCTGGATGACCGGGATCGAGATCCATCCCGCCGCCAGGATCGGCAGAAGGTTTTTCATCGACCACGGCATGGGCGTGGTGATCGGCGAGACGGCGGAAGTGGGGGACAACGTTTTTCTGTACCACGGCGTGACCCTGGGCGGCATCAGCATGAAGCGGGGCAAGCGCCACCCGACCATAGGCAATAACGTGGTGATCGGCGCGGGCGCCCAGGTCCTCGGGCCGATCAAGATAGGCGACAATACCAAGATCGGATCGGGCTCGGTGGTATTGCAACACGTGCCCGAATATTCCACGGTGATCGGCGTCCCCGGGCGCGTGGTTTTTTCCGGGGTCTCCGCGCGCGAGGAGACCGACGACGGGCAGGCGACGTTCCCGGACCCGGTGGCCCGGGCGATCGAATGCATGCTGGAACGCCTGCCGCAAATGGAAAAGGAAATACGCGCCTTGAAGGACGCCTTGAACCTGGGCGAAAAGAAAGACCCCGCCGCTCCGCAAAGTCCCGTGCCGCTCCCGTCCATGAAAAAAGTGTCCGGCGGGCATAATTCCTGATAAACTCCCGAAGGCGCCTTCGGTTCCTCTCCGCTCGTCCGATTTTCCGGTAGGTAGTCAACGGTCAACCGTATTTTCCAATCTTCAACCGTCCCGCATGACGCGGCGCGCCGAAGGATTCCCGTTTTGAAAACGATCTATCTTGACCACAACGCGACCACGCCGCTGAGCCCTGAAGTTTTGTCGGCCATGCTCCCCGTTTTCACGGAGTATTTCGGGAATCCGTCGAGCGTCCATTCCCACGGCCGGTCCGCCCGCGTCCGCATCGACGAGGCCCGGGAGCGGGTGGCCGGTCTCGTGAACGCCCATCCGGGCGAGATCGTCTTCACCAGCGGCGGATCGGAGTCCGACAGTTTCGCCATCAAGGGGACGGCCTTTGCCTTGCGGGACAAGGGGCGGCGCATCGTTACCTCGCAAACGGAGCATCCCGCCGTCCTCAATGCCTGCCGGGAACTGGCCGGGCTTGGCTTTCAAGCGGATTGCCTCCCCGTCGACCGGCACGGGAGGATCGACCTGGAACAGCTTGAGGCGGCCATCCGCGAGGACACCGTCCTGGTCACCGTCCAGCACGCGAACAGCGAGACCGGGACCCTGCAAGAGATCGAGCGGATCGCCGAAATCGCCCGCGCGCGCGGCGTACTGTTTCATACCGACGCCGTCCAGAGCGTGGGTAAAATTCCCGTCGACGTTAAAAAACTGTCGCCGGACTTGCTGTCCATTTCCGCCCACAAGTTGAACGGCCCGAAAGGGGTCGGGGCGCTGTATATACGGAAGGGATGCCCCAAGCTGACGCCGTTGATCTCGGGAGGCGGGCAGGAGAAAAAGCGGCGGGGCGGCACCGAAAACGTGGCCGGGATCGTGGGGTTCGGAAAAGCCTGCGAACTGGCGAAGGACCGGTTGCGCTCGCCGGGGACGCCATGCCTGGAAAGTTTGCGGGAGCGTCTGCGCTCCCTTGTCATGGAACGCGTCGCCGGGGTCGAGCTGTTTGGACACCCGGAGTCCCGGCTTCCGAACACGTTGAGCCTGGCGTTTGACGGCGTCGGCGGAGAAACGCTGTTGATCGGTCTGGACGTGGAAGGGATCTCCGTGTCCGCGGGGTCGGCGTGCAGTTCCGGCTCCCTTCAGCCTTCCCATGTTCTTTCGGCGATGGGGATTCCCGCGGAAAAAATCAACTCCTCACTGCGCCTCAGCGTCGGCTGGACCAATACCCTGGAGGAGATGGAAACGGTCGCGGAAGCGTTGGCGCGGATCGTCCGCCGGGCGCGCGGGGAAAATACGGGCAAGACCCGTCAGGAACGCGCGGCGGACCGTCTTATCGACACGACCCGATGAATATAAATTAGATCAAATATGGTTAAATTTAACAAATTAGTTGTAATTTTATTATTTTATTTCAGTTGACAACGGCGGCCCGGATTAATATAATTCCTTGATTATTAAGGACTAAGGAGATCCTGCCATTTTATGGAGAACGACATGTCCAAAACCAGATTTCTATCCCCCCTATTGACGGTATCCCTGCTGGGATTCAGCCTGTTCCTCAACGGATGCAGTTATTTGCCGTGGGTTGGCAACGATAAAGAAGAGGACTTGAGTTTCGAGAGCGACGTCCCCGCCGACGAAGGCGGCAAGGAAGACGACTTCTTCGCGGAAGAGGGCAAGGGCAAAGGCAAAGGCAAGGGGAAAGGATCTGCCGACGAGGGTTTCGCCAGCGTGGACCAGGGGACGGACACGCACGAGATGAAGTCCGACGTCGAAAACCTCCAGCAAAAGCAGGAGGCCCTCATCAGCAAGGTGCGGGAGCTTGAGGAAATGTTGCGGTCCCTGCAACCCAAGGTGGACGCCACTCAGCAGAGGTTGGAAAACAGTCTGGGCGCCGTTTCCGAAAAGTCCGAATATCTGGAGCCCGAGGTCAAGGAATTAAAGACCCAGATCGCCAGGCTTCACGATGAATTGAACGAACTGAAATCCCGGAAACCCAAAGCCGCCGCCGGAAAAGCGAGAAGCCCGGGTAAACAGATGGGGAAAGTCCCCGCCGAATACACGAAGGCCTACGAAGCTTACCTGAGCGGCAAGTACGACGAGTCGATCGTGATGTTCCAGAACTTCGCCGTGAAAAACCCGCCGGAGAACTTGCAGGACAATATCGCTTACTGGATCGGAGCCAACTACGCGAAGCTGGAAATGTACGACGACGCCATCAAGCAGTTCGAGGCCGTGCTGAACAAATATCCCGGCGGGAACAAGGTCCACGATTCCCGGTTCATGCTGGGGTATTGTTACGCCAAGAAAGGCGACAAGGCGCGCGCCAGGGACGTCCTCGAGTCGGCCTTGAAAACCAGGCCTCCCAAGGAAGTCCGGCAGAAGATCGAAATGCAGTTGAAGGAAATCCAGTAATCCGCCGTTCACGGAAGAAAAAACCGCCCGCCGGTTTCGACAGGCCGGGCGGTTTTTTTTTGACTGGCGAATGCGGGTTGCGTATCCCCGTCGCGAAATGACATCTATTTGGGGCGGAGCCGAACTGGCCTTTTTCGTCCATCCCGGCAAGGCGCGACGAATTATAGAGACCATTAGCCCGCTATTGCATGAGCGAGGAACCTGTGAACGGGCTTCGAGTCTTGGAACCAAGGTCCGTCAGGTATTCGAGACAGGCAATAGCCGGTAACAAAAAGCGCCTTGTTTTTATTCCCCCTTGCAAAGGGGGTTAGGGGGATTTGAAATCCCTGTTCGCCAGCGTGACGCTGGCCGGGCAGGCGCCCGGAGGCGACGCGGCGATGACGCTCCGCGATCGCCGGAACACGGTCCCCGCCTCCGCGCCGGGCAGGCGCCCGGAGGTAACAGGCCATACCCCAACCGCCCTCAATGACGCTTGTTCGCCATCCGGGGTCAAGCCCGTTGGATCCAACGTTCACGTTGGCTGGAGGCGGCATTGGCCCCAGGCCCAGTGGCCCCTACGGCGAGTAGCGCGAATCCCCCCGGCCCCCTTTACAAGGGGGAGCGATTCCTTTCTTTTTTAAGCAATATCCGGGTCAGTTTTGCCAACGAGTCCGCGTCAAAAAACAGGCGCGGGGGCCGGAATTTTCTGCCCCCTCTCCGCCCGGCGCCGGGCTGTCCCCGAATGGGATTGTCCGCTAACTGCAATCTTTATAAATAGTTATGGAATTTCAGCGTGGCGGTCGAATGGCCGGTTTATCCAGCCTTTGGCATAAATATTGCTTATCCTTTCGTCAGGAGGTGACGATATGTTAATCGATAAACTTTTGTTTTCCGACCGGGTTCCGGGGGTCCTGAAGAAAAGCCTGGATTTTCAAGCCTCCAGGCATCTTTTGATCTCCGGGAACATCGGTAATGCCGACACCCCCGGCTACAAGGCCAGCGACATCGATTTCGCCGGACAGTTGCGGGAGGCCCTGGGCTCCGACAACCAGGTCAACATGAAGACAACCGATTCCAAGCATATCGGTCCCTCGGACGCGGCCATAAACGATTTGCAACCGGAAGTGATCGAGGAGCCGGACGCGGCCCGCTCCAACGGCAACAACGTGAATATGGACAAGGAGATGGGCAAGCTGGCCGAAAACCAGATCATGTACAACGCCGTGGCGCAGATCATGACGAAGCGCGGCTCGACCCTCCGCGCGGCGATCACCGAATTCGCCCAGCAGTAATTTCAAGCGCTCTCCGGAGGCTTGAAACTTCTGGATTCCCGCCGGCGCGGGAATGACGGATACCGGGGGCCTGAAACCGGTTGACAAAAGCGCTCGACCCAACTATTTTATAAGTGGACAGGTAGCGGTTATTTATGGAAGACATCACGATTAAAAACAACATCAATGCGGTTGTCGGCCCCGGCCTCGACAAGTTGAAGGACGCCGGGGAGGCGCAAAAGACGGCGGACGGGAAGACGTTTGCCGATACCCTTTCGGAATCGCTCGCCAAAGTCAACTCCCTGCAGAAGGAAGCCGACAAGGCGATCGAGGACTTGGTTTCCGGCAATAGCCAGAACATTCACGAGACGATGATCGCCGTCAACAAGGCCGACCTCGCCTTCCGGATGACCATGCAGGTGCGCAACAAGATCGTCGAGGCTTACCAGGAAGTCATGCGCCTGCAGATTTGACCGGCATTGAATTGGCGAATTTCGCAAAAGCCTCTGGAGTCGCTCCAGAGGCTTTTTTTATGGTCTTCCGGCCAGCTTGACAAGGTTTGGCAATTGGCGGATATTGATATCTACCTAGAGGCGCTAAAAAAGTCGCTTTTGGCCCCAAAATCGTCATGCCCGCGGAAGCGGGCATCCAGACAGCCCTTGAAAATACTGGATTCCCGCCTACGCGGGAATGACGGCAAAAGACCATAAAATGGTTTTTCAACTGGTTCGCTCCCGGTTTCTCGTGACCGCAAAACTCGTCCTATCGGAGGTGTTATGAAACGTTTGGCTCGGTTCGGCTTGATATTGGCCCTGGCGGCGGCGTCCCCGTTCGCCATGATCGGGACCGCCTCGGCGCAGTCCGGCGCTCACGCCAGCGTGGGGCTTGGGCATGGCGAGGAAGGGTATCTCCATCTCCAGGAGATGGTCAAACATCTGGAGTTCGGCTTGAAGATGAAGGACGCCAGCCCGGAGTTGAAAATGCACGGCCAGCAGGCTTTAAAGGCGGCCAAGGAAGCGTTGAAGCATTACGACGAGGCGTTGAAGCACGCTTCGGAGTCCCTGGGCAGGGCGCGGAACCCGATGGCGGAGGGCTCCGACCACGATATGGAAGGCTCCGGGCGAGCGCCCCGGCAGGAGCCCGAAGGCCCGCGCGAAGGGTCGCATTGAATCGATAAGGCCCGCCGTTACGAAAATACCGCCCTTCGACGGGCTCAGGGCGACAAAAGGGCTGTCATGCTGAGTCCTTTTTCGGTGAACTCAGGACAGGCCCTGTCGAAGCATGACCTGTGTTGCGCGAACTTATGCAACCAAGCGCTAGCCCAGGGGCAGGGCAGGGTTGTGGCTCCAGTCCCACCACGAGCCATCGTAGTTGCGGACCTTGCGGTCGAGGCGTTTGAAAACGAAATAGGCCATCGCGGAACGCACCCCGCCGGTGCAATAGACGACGGCTTCCTGCTCCGGGCGGATTCCGTATTTGTCCAGCAACGCGGTTGCCTCCTCCCGGTTTTTCAGTTTTCCCGTAGCGGTGAAGAACTCGCGCCAGTCGATATGGACCGCGCCGGGAATGTGGCCGCCTCTTTTCTCCCCGTAGAGGATGGCTCCGTCGAACTCCTTGCGCGTCCGGTTGTCTATCACCGCGATGGACTTGGAGCCCAATCTCTCGAAAATCCATTTCTGGTCCGCCAGGACCGCGTCGTTGAACCGGATCTCTTGCGGCGCGATGGCGGCGGGCGCGGGCAATTTGCCCGATCCGCGTTCCGTGTCGCCGCCCGACTTGACCCACTCGTCCCACCCGCCGTCCAGTATCCCCACCCGGCTGAACCCCAGGCGTTCGAACATCCAGAAGAAGCGTCCGTCCGCGCGCCATGGGTCCCTGGCGTCGCCGTAAACGACGATGGTTTTGCCATAGTCGATCCCCAATGCCTGGAGTTTCTGGGCGACGAAGTTCCGGTCCTCGTTCAACATCCCGGGCACCCCGTCAAGGGTGACTGTGTAGTCCCGCCAATCGCCGACATTGAGCGCGCCGGGAATATGTCCCAACAAGAAACGCCAGGAGGGCCGGGTATCCAGGATGACCCGGTCCTTCGCGGGGAGGGAGTGCAACCGTTGCGGGTTCAACAACGGCTCGAAGACCTCCGCGGAGTCTGCCTGAATCCCTTGCACGGACGCGGCCAGAATCATGATCGCCATGGAAAGAAAGGGCCTGATTTTGCTTGACAAATTACCGTCCTCGCTTGTAATATCAATCTTCGTTTTCCCGGGTACTGTCTTATAAAAATCAATAAATACAATACGTTATATCAACAAATGACCGCCGGGGAAGGCTGGAGGGGCTTGATTTTTCGGGCCAATTTCCAAAGGGCAAACGCGGTTTTTGCGGTAAGGGTTAATTGGCAACTCGAACCCCTTTGTTCTCTAGCCGCCGGACGAATCCTTCTTGAACGATATTATATTAAATTCCCGGTCGAAGCGCCATGAATACCCGTCGGCCGATGGAGCCTGACAGCGGGAAAGGATCGGACCGTAAAACCGATCCATGGGTTGGATCGCGCAGGCCGTAATCGTCTTGCGATTTTAAATAGTTATTTATTTTCAAATAGATAATATAATTTAAAAAGTGAGTTTGGAGGAGCTATGACGACAAGCCAGGATAAAAGTAGCGGGTCCGCCGATAACAATCAGGACAAGTTGGAGCGTATCAAGAAGGAAGAAAAAGAAGACGCCGGCTCCTACTATGCTCAAGGCCACCATGAGGACCACGATAAGGATCTCAAGGCGGAATACGGCAAACCGCTCCCTTCCGTGGACGCTGGAAAAGAGGAGTTCAACATGGTCCGGGCGCTCGCTTACCTGGCATTTGGCGGCGCCGCGTTGGCCCTGATCTTCATATTGTTCTTTGTCCGCGACCTTGGCAAGCGCGTGGACACCATGGGTAAGGAAGTCGGGGACATAGATTCCAAGCTTGATCCGTTTAAAAAAGAGGTCAACGGCAACATGGCCAAGCTGACCGGCGACCTCGAAGGGTTGAAAAACAAAGTCGCCCAGTACGAGCGGTTGACGGCGGCCATCGAGTTGAAGCGGGCGATGGTCACCATCCAGGAAATCGCCGCCGATGCCTCTCCCGAAGTGAAATCCAAATCGGCGCAGGTGGTGGTCAGCATTCAATCGATGCTGGATGAATTCGCCCCGGCCATGAAGGAAACCGCGAAACCGGCGGAAGCTCCGGTTGCCGCTCCGGCGGCTCCCGCGCCTACCGCGGCCCCCGAAGCCGCTCCGCCCGCTCCCGCCCCGTCCGCGGAAGCTCCTGCCGCTCCCCCAGCCGCTCCGGCGGCGCCCGCTCCCGCGGTCGGCGAGGTCCAACTGAAAAAGGAAGAGCCGAAAGCGGCAGGCGCCAAGGCCTTGAAGAAAGCCGCCGACGATGACGATGACGACGATGACGATGATGACTAATCCTTGGTCCGCCGGGTTCCTCGGCAAAACCGGATGGGGTCTGTAGGAGCGTCGGCGTCGGACGCGAACTTTTGCAACGAAGTAACGGCCGATTTATGAGTTCGAGCGAAACCAACGGCGGCGGTTCGCCGAAACGCGCTCTGCCGCCCGTGAAAACGATCGTTTTCCTCCTGCTTGTGATGCTCTTGGCCGCCTTGGCCGTCAAGAACATGCAGGTGGTCACGGTCAGCTATTACGACTACAAGTTCCAATCCCGGGAACTGCAAACGCCCCTCCTGTTCGTCATCGCCGCTTCCCTGGGCGCCGGGTTTCTCCTGGCGTGGTTTTTCGGTTTCATCGCGCAGATGAAATTGAAGTCCCAGTTGCGCAAGCAGACCAGGACCATCCTGTCGATGACCGAGGAATTGCAAAAACTCAAATCCCCGCCCAAATCGGAAACCGTTAAAACCAACGATTGACCAGCGTGCCGCTGGACCCGACTGGCTTGACCCGGATGGCGAATGAGCGTCATCGGGGGCAATCCGGGACTGGCCATTTCGCTCCGGGGCGTTCCCCGGCCAGCGTGCCGCTGGACCCAACGCCGCCTCCCGCTGACGCGGAGGCGGGATTCTCGTCTGGCGAACGGCCATTATCGCCACGGGCGTCATTGCGAGGCCCTGCCGAAGCAATCCAGTATGGAGCGCTACACGGTTAAAAAGTTTTGGCATAAGGGAATACATCTTATATACTGCGACCGAGGGGCAACTACATCTCAAACTTCTTGAAGGACGGGTTTGACGTGAAAACATTTAGCGCGGTAATAGAGCGGTGTCCCGATACCGGCCTGTATGTCGGTTACATTCCCGGATTTCCCGGCGCGCATTCGCAAGGGGCAACCTTGGACGAGTTGAACAAAAACCTCCAGGAAGTCGTTGCGATGTTGCTTGCCGACGGTCCTCCCGAACTTGAATCCGAGTTTGTCGGAATACAAAACGTGATCGTGCCTTGACGCATGAGCAAAATCCCCGTACTGAAACCGCGGGAAGTGGCGCGGATTTTGACGAACCTGGGATTTTCCGAAGTAAGGCAACGCGGATCGCCTAGGCAATACCGCCATCCGGACGGCAGGGCCACCACCGTCCCATTTCATCCCGCAAGAGATATATCCCCCATCCTGCTTCGCCAGATTGCCAGAGATATCGGCAAGACGGTCGAGGAACTTTTGGCGGCGCTCTGAGGAAGTTGTTTCCCGTCGGAAACTTTACGCCGGATACGACCACAGGCCGGAGGATTTCGCCGGGGTCGCGCCGCCTTCGTCCGTGTCAAGTTTCAGAACGGCGAAATGATACTTCTGGGCGCCGCTAACAGGCGAAAGCCAACGTGAACGTTGGATTCAACGCCGCCTCCCGCTGACGCGGAGGCGGGATTTTCGTCTGGCGAACGGCCATTATCGCAACGGGCGTCATTGCGAGGCCCTGCCGAAGCAATCCAGTATATGGAGTGCAACGCGTCCTCGCGTTGCATGCAAAGCCGGGAGGCTTTGCACTCCAAAAAAACGTAGCGTTACGCTGGTCAGACGGCGGGTTGTTGCTGGGTGACGCAGTGGATCCCTCCCAGTCCCCAGATGAATGTCCGGCAGGGGATGCCGGCGATTTCCCGGTTTGGGAAGAACTTCCTCAGCAAGTCGAATGCGATTTGGTCGTTTGGCTGATTGTAGGTGGGTAGGAGGACGGTCTTGTTCCCTATGTAGAAATTGGCATAGCTGGCGGGCAGGCGGGTTTCGCCGTCGCCCACGTAGCCCGGCATGGGCAGGCGCGCGACGTTGAGGGGTTTGCCGTCCTGGTCTTTCGCGCTCTTGAGGATTTTATAGTTTTCCTCCAGACATTTGTGGTTCGGGTCGCGCGGGTCTTCCTCGACAGCGCACAGGACGGTGTCCGGGTTGACGAAGCGCGCCAGGTTGTCGATGTGGCCGTCGGTGTCGTCGCCTTCCATCTCTCCCTGACACCAGACGATGTTCCGTACTCCGAGATAGTCCCGCAGGTATTGCTCCATCGCTTCGCGGGTCATGCCGCCGTTGCGGTTCTTGTTGAGCAGGCATTGCTCGGTGGTGATGCAGGTCCCCCGTCCGTTGACCTCAATGGCTCCGCCTTCCAGAATGATACCGGGGTGGAACACGGGCATTCCCAGGGTTTCGGCGAGCGTGTGGCCGACCTGGTTGTCGTTCTTCCAGTCGTACTTCCCGCCCCAGGAGTTGAACAGCCATTTGTTGAACGCGATCCTGTCATGCCCAGACGGGCGCGCGAGGAAGTTGGGGCCATAGTCCCGGATCCACGCGTCGTTGGTGGGTATGGTATGGAGCCGGACGCGGTCCAGCTTTACGCCCGCGCGTTCGAGCGTTTGCGAC
>JACRGP010000177.1 GCA_016217765.1 Nitrospinota bacterium
CTGCGTGGTGGAGGAGCCCCACGACGTTTACGCCATCGAGGGCGCGGGGGAGTTCAAGGGCGTGTTTCACGTGCTGATGGGGGTCATCTCCCCGCTGGACGGGATCGGCCCCGGAGAATTGACCATCGACCTGCTGAAAAGCCGGGTGGAGACGCGGAAAGTCGCCGAGGTGATCCTCGCCACCAACCCCACCATGGAAGGCGAGTCCACCGCCGTCTATATCGCCAAGACGTTGAAACCGTATGGGATCAAAGTGTCGCGCATTGCGCGCGGCCTGCCGATGGGCGGCGATATCGAATACGCCGACCCCGTGACCCTGCAAAAATCCCTGCAAGGCCGGACGCAGATGAACGAGCCGCAGGTTCCCCTGTCCGCGCTACGGGGAGAAAAGAGCTGAGCGGGGAGAGTTTTTTCCCAGGCTTTTTGCCGCCCCTTTCGACCCGATATTTTGCTTGAATTTCGGAGCCGATTCCCACATAGTATCCTATTGTTTTGTTGGCCTTTCCTTTTTCTCTCGAAAACGAAAAAACCTGGACTTTTATAAATGGAAAACAAGGCTCCCGAAGAGAACTCCGCGCCCGGAACCCGTCCTCCCGTACTCTCCGTGGTTTTTTCCTTCCGCAACGAGGAAGAAGTTTTGCCGGAATTATTGAGAAGATTGCACGACACTCTCCGGCCCCTGGACATCGGATATGAATTTGTCTTCGTGAACGACGCTTCCACGGACAATTCCCTTGCCATATTGACCGAACGGGCAAAAACGGACGAGAGTATAAGAATCGTCACCACTTCCAGACGGTTCGGGCAACCCCCTTGCCTCATGGCCGGTTTGAGATACTCCCGCGGCGCGGCCGTCGTTTATATGGACGCGGACCTGCAGGACCCGCCGGAGGTCATCCCCAAACTGATCGAGGAATGGAAAAAGGGCGCGGAAATCGTCTATACCGTCCGGATATCCAGGGAAGGAGAGCCGCGGATCAAGTTGTGGCTGACCAAATGGGCGTATAAAGCGATCCGGTATTTTTCCGAAATCGATTTGCCCGTCGAGGCAGGCGAATACCGGTTGTTGTCCCGGCGAGTGGTCGCCGAGATGGGGAAGTTTCCGGAAAAAAGCCCGTATTTTCGCGGGTTGGTAAATTGGGTGGGTTTTAAAAAGACCGCCGTTGCTTACCGCAGGGAGAAGCGGTTCGCGGGCGAGACCCATTTTCCGCTTTTGGGCTTGGAACCCGCCAAGGCTTTTTTGTACGCGTGTATTTCGTATTCGCAAAAGCCCTTGTTTTTTTCGTTGATTTTTGGAATCGCCCTGTTATCCGGGGCCGCGGTTTATTTCGCGTCGCTGGCGCTCATGGCGGTTTCTGGAATGAATGTCCCCGGTTGGTCCATTCTTTTTTCCGCGGTCATATTTCTGGGCGGAACGCTTCATTTCTCGATCGGGATTTTGGGGTTGTATTTGAAAGGAATCTACGAAGAGACCAAGAACAGGCCCAATTTCATCGTCGAAAGCACGATTGGGTTTGAAAAGAAATAAACCCCTGCCATCGTTATCCCTTTGCAAGATCCATCCTTCCCAAGAGATCAGGGTCCCAAAAAAGCGATCGCTCTTGTCGCGACGGTCAGTGGTTTGTCGGGTTTCGTTATCGGAGTGGCTTACGTCACCTGGCACCCGTTCATTACCAGCGGTCAGGTATTGGCGGGGCTGGTAGAGTACCCGAGAGACAATCCGTATTATTTGTATCATCTTAAAATTTGGACCCTTCTCCATCAACTGGGGGCGTTTTTTTTGTCCCTGGGCGTCTCGGAAAAGACTTTGACCGTGTTGTTCAGCGGTCTTCTGGGGCTGATCTCTTTTCAAGCCTTGTCCCTAAGCGTTTTGGCTTTAAATGGAAACGTCTCGTTGTCTTTAGGGACTCCCTTTTTTGTTTTTTTCACGGAGGCGACCAAATTTGGGATCAATTATCCCTTGGAATTGCTGGGCTATTATCACTCCAACGGGACGATAGGAAGGGGGTTGGCCCTGTTGGCCATCGCTCTCCTCAGTCTCGGGAAATACGGAGTTGGAGGCTTTATAATGGGGATCGTTCCCTCCATTCACGCCGCTTGGGGAGGGTTCCTTTGGTTGTTTTTGCTTTTAGCTTTGGTTTGGGATTTCAAAAGGTTTTTCGCACCGTTCAAGAAGACCGTCCCGTCTTTTCTTATGGGATGCGCTCTGTGCGGGGCCAGTTTGGCCTATCACAGGTTAAGCCAGGAGTTGCCTCCGGCCGATCTCCAAAGCGCGGCGAAGATTGTCGAGGCGTATCTTCTCAATGGCTGGGATTTCCATCGTTCCCCGGTCAATTTGTTATCGGTGAATTTTATCTTGGGGGTTTTTAGTCTTACGATCGCTTTTTTTGGAGCGGTTTTTTTGAAAGACGACGTTTGGCGGGACACCTCCCAGTTGTTTCTTAAAGTTTTGACCGTGTCTGGAGTATTTGGAGCGATCGCGGCGCTTCTCTCGCATTTGCCTGCGGAGTGGACGCCCCGGATTTTCATGCAACTCATGCCCACGCGCGCGTTAAATTTGAATATTCAGAGTCTTATGCCTCTCCTGATCGGTCTGTTGGCGTATGACAAAAAGCGGGGACGGTTAACGGAGTATAATTTGGCGGGGACGCTTTTGGCCCTGTGCTTGGTTTTATGGTTGCATCCGCCCTATTGGGGCCGGATGATGGCGCTGATTTTATTTGTTTCGATTTTGCTTTTCATGGCGGAAACAAAGATCGCCCCAGCGTTGGGGAAGCGGATGGTCCAAGGGGCCGGAGAGCGTCCATCGCCCAAATGGCCACGAGGTGTGACGCTGGTCGTCCTCGGGCTGTGTTTATTGGGTTCCGGGGTCAAGGCGTATTCGGTTTGGGAGCCGCGCCATGCGGCTTTAAGGAACTGGGGAAATGACCCGTTCCTCGCGGCAATTGCCTCCGGCAAGGGAATGCTATTGCCTGGCGTCATAGACGATCCCACTCAATTATTGACCCACAGGCCGATTCTTATGGGACCTCTCAATGCCTTGCCATATGTTCCCGAGGCGGGACCCCAAACCCACAAAATTTTAAAAGAGGTTTACGGATTGGACCTCTTCAATCCCCCCGAGGAAGCAAGGAAGTCAAAAGCGTATCCGGACAAGACAGTCAAGGCCTATTGGGAATCCTTGACGCCGGCACAATGGCATGAAATCAAGGAGAAGTTTGCAGTGACGGATATTCTCACATACGCCTATTGGAAACTACAACTGCCGGGCGCGCGGCTCTCGAATTGGGGAGAAAATCCTCCCGCCGAATTAAGTAAGGACCAAGAGTATGTTTATTATCATATCCCTTGATCTGACCGGCCGATAAAGAGTTTTCCGTTCAAAACAATAATCCCCCCGTGTCGTGGAGGGGTCAAAAAAGGACGGGACGGGTATTTTCATTGACAGGGTTGGGAAGGGAATAATATGATCGAAAGATATCTCTGAGTTCTGCCGATAACTATTTGACCTATCTAGCCGTGCTTGATAATATCCATAGGCGCTCAAGGGTTTTCCAGGCGATATCAAAAGAGGGTAAGTTATGAGGGGAGCCACTAAAACCGCGGGCGGAAAGTTAAGGGTTTACCTTAATGAGTATAATATTCCGTTAGACAAAACGGCATACCTGCCCTTGGCGACGGGCATGTTACAGGCCTATGCGCGGACGAGGCCGGAGATAAATGAAAATTATCAATTCATGCCCATTTGGTACAAGCAAGATCACCCCGACAGCATATTCAAGCATTTTGACAATCCAAGCATCGCGGCTTTTTCGGTGTCCACCTGGAACGAACAACTCTGCCTGCATACCGCGAAGCGGGTGAAGGCGCGTTTTCCAGAGTGCTTGATCGTTTTTGGCGGACCCCATGTCCCCTTCGACGCGACGGCCTATTTCAAGATGCGCCCCTTTGTCGACGTATCGGTCCGCGGGGAAGGCGAGCGGGCGTTTGTCGACGTGCTGACGCGGTTTCTGGAGTCCGGCGACTTTCAAGGCATTCCCGGCATTTCTTATCGACATCCGGAAACCGGCGAATGTGTTTGGAACGCCGCCGATCAGCCGAAGTTGTCCGGCGACGATCTGGATATTTTCCCCTCCCCTTATCTGACGGGAATTTTTGACCCTCTCATGAGCAAGGGTCTTGGATGGCAGGCTATTATCGAAACCAACCGCGGGTGTCCGTTTCCTTGTTCCTTCTGTTTTTGGGGACAGGGGGGGCTCAACACGCGATTCAAATTTTTTGGACTCGACCGCCTGCGAGAAGAAATCGAGTGGTGTGGTAAACACCAGATTCAGTATTTATTTTGCGCGGACTCCAATTTCGGAATGTTTGACCGGGACAAGGAGATCGCCCAGATGCTTGTCCAGACCAAGGCCAAATACGGTTATCCCGAGCGGTTCAGGGTGAATTATGGAAAGAACACCAACGACAAGATTTATGAAGTGGCCAAATTGTTGCATCAACATAAATTGGAAAAATCCATCACCCTTTCCCTCCAAAGCCTGGACGAACAGGCGTTGATCAGTTCCCGGAGAAAAAATATCAAGATATCCGCCTTCATGGATCTTCAAAAGCGATACAGCAAAGACGACATCCCCACCTATACAGAGTTGATCTTGGGTTTGCCGGGCGAGACGTATCAAAGCTGGGTCGATGGATTGGAGGAATGTCTGCGTCTGGGCATCAAAAACAATATTTTCATATATCTCGGGCAAATATTGCCCAATACGGAAATGTCCAATCCGGAATACGTCCAACGGCACGGGATGGTTACCGCCAGGATTCCCCTGAATGAAGGCCATGCCGCCATAAGGCCGCCGGACATCGTCGCCGAGTTTGAAAACGTCATCATCGGCACGAACACCATGCCTAGGGAGGATTGGATCAAGTCGGCGGTTTTTTCCTGGGTGGTGCAGGCGTTTGTCGGTCTGAAATTGGGATTTTATATTTTGATTTATTTGGCCGAACGGCACCAGGTCAAATACATCGATTTCTTGAGGCACATGGTCCATTTGGAAATGCGGCCCGGAGTGGGCCAAATCATGCGCGAGGAGCTTTCAAAGTTCAACCGTCTGGCGGCCGAGATCGCCGGAGGCCGTCCGCGCACCGTGGTAATGAAAGATTTTGGCGATATCTATTGGGAACCCGAGGAGGCCTTGTTTTTCGATATTTCCTCCGAAAAGCGGAGATTTTACGAAGAGCTGTTGCAGATCGCCGAGGATTATTTGCAAGGGAACGGCATATCATACGACGCTGACGAACTTCGGGAGGTCTTCGAATACCAGAGCGCCAAGGTCCGCCAATTTTGGCCGTTGGAATCCCGCGATCTGTTTTTTAAACGCAATATCCCGGAATATTTTGAAAATTATTTTTCCGCCGAAAAAACAACCATAACGGTTTCCCCCCAGGTCCTGAGAGTAAAAGAGAGCATGAATTTCGACGGCGATAAGAAACGGTTCGCGCGCGAAGTGGTTTTGCACGGACGCAAAGGCGTTGGATTGTTGAATGACATTGAGTGGAACAACGTCTGTTCGGCGGGAACCCTGTCCTGACGGTAAAATTTTTCCCAAAAAATCCGAAGCATGCACAGAAGAATTCTGGTGACGGGGGGGTCGGGCTTGGTGGGGTCGGCTTTCGACTTGTTGAAGGGAGAATATCCGGATAAGGAGTTTGTTTTTTCCAATTCCAAGTTATGCAACCTGACCGATTTCCCGGCCGTCGTTAAACACGTCGAGTCTTGCCGGCCCGATGCCATCATTCATCTGGCCGCCGTTTGCGGCGGCGTCGGCTTGAGCATGAAATATCCGGCCACACTGCTTCGGGACAACGTATTGATGAATATCAACGTGTTGGAGGCGGCCCGGTTGTGCGGCGTCAAGAAAACCGTCATGTCCTTATCCACCGGGATGTATCCCGCCGACGCGCCCAATCCCATTCTCGAGGAATATATTCATAATGGCTATCCTCACCCTTCGAATTACGGTTATTCGTTCGCCAAGAGATTGATCGACCCCGCCATCAAAGCATACAGGGCGGAATATAATTTGCGGGTCATCGGATTGGTCCCCAACGGGATCTTTGGCGAAAGAAACGACTACCGGTACGAGTACTCCACCATGCTCCCCGCGCTGATACGCCGGTTTTATGAAAACCGGGAAGGCCATTCCAAGTTGACGGTTTGGGGCGACGGCGCTCCTTTGCGGGAATATACCTACGCCAACGACTTTGTCCGGGCTTATATGTGGTGCCTCGAAAATTACGATGACGAACGGATAATGCACGTCGGTTCCACCGAGGAGCATTCCGTGAAGGAAATCGCTCACATGGTGGCGGAGTTTTTGGGAATAGATAAAGACCGGATCGAGTTCGATACTTCCAAACCCGGCGGCCAGCTGAGGAAAAGCACCGACAACTCCAAGTTCGTCCGCCTTTCGAATTTCAAGTACACGCCGTTCAGAACGGGTTTGGAAAGGACCATAACCTGGTTCCGCAAATATTATGGGGATCCCGCGAAGGTCCGGTGTTGAGGCGCATGGCCGGAACCGGCCCGCGGCGGGGGAATGGAAAATTCAAACCTCGAAAAAGTTTCGCTGAAATGAAGGAATGATGAAATATAGAAAATTGGGAGAAACGGGGATTTCCGTGTCCGAGATCGGATTTGGCGCCTGGGGGATCGGGGGCTTGTCCAATGGGGCGACCTCGTACGGAAAAACCAGCGATGCGGAATCGAGGAAAGCCTTGCGGCGCGCCTTTGAAAAGGGGATCACGTTTTTTGACACCTCCGATCTGTATGGATACGGGCATAGCGAACGGTTGATCGGGGAGACCCTGAAGGACGTCAGGGAAAAAATCGCGATCGCCTCGAAGGTGGGTTTTTTGGAACATAACGGACCGCAGGATTTTTCTTCTAAACATATCAAGGCATCGGCCGAAAAGAGCTTAAGGAGATTGCGGACGGATTATCTTGACCTATACCAGTTGCACAGTCCGGCGATGGACCTTCTAAAGGAAGGCGGCGCCATCGAGGCGCTCCAGGATTTGAAACGGGAAGGGAAAATACGGGCTTTCGGGATTTCCGCGCGCTCCCCCGGCGACGGTTTGGCGGCGATAAAGTTGGGTTTTCAATCGATCCAGACGAATTTCAGTCTCGTCGACCAACGCGCGCTGGAATGCGGTTTGTTCGGCGCGTGCCGGGCGCGGGGCGTGGGCGTCATTTGCCGGACGCCGCTCTGTTTCGGATTTCTTGCCGGCAACTATGCCAACATGGAATTTGACAGCCGGGATCACCGAAGCTCCTGGCCCCCCGAGCAACGGGACCTGTGGGCGAACGCATACAAGACTTTTTTACTGGCGGTTAAAAAGAACGGCGATCAAACCAACGCCCAGTTCGCGCTCCGGTACTGTTTGTCCTATCCCGCGGTTTCTTCGACGATACCCGGCATGTTGACCTCCGCGGAAGTCGATGAGAATGCCGGCGCCTCCGAGTTGACGCCGTTCTCCGAAACGGAACTTGCAAAACTCCAGGGGACGTACCGGGACCATTCCTTTTTTATAAGAAAAACGGGGACGTCGAAGGCGGAGGCGTGAAAAAACGACCGCCCTCCATCGCGGCCCGGGCGGAAAAAACTTTTGTGGTGAACAGGGATTGAATATTGAGTAGAATGACGTGTTTTTCCGTTACCGGCGCTTTTTCCGGCGAAAGCGGAGGAGAAAGAACGGACAGGGATGCGAGGGAAATATGATTCGTTACGCCTATTCCGGCAAGGGGTTTGAGCCTTTCGAACCGGCGATCGGCAAGTATGACAGGGAATTTCTTGTCTCCCTTCTTTGGAGCATGATGCGGATCCGAATGGTCCAGGAAGAAATGGAGCGCCGGTATCGCGAAGACGAGATGAAGACCCCCATCCACCTGGTCATCGGCCAGGAAGCGACTTCCGTCGGCTGTTGCGCCGCGCTGGAAAGAAAAGACCAGGTGTTCAGCGGTCACCGGACCAATGGGAATTACCTGGCGAAGGGAGGCGACCTTAAAGCCATGATGTCCGAACTGTATTGCCGGGCCAACGGATGCGTGGCTTCCCGGGGAGGATCGATGCATCTTCTGGACAAGGAAGCGGGCTATGCCGGTTCATCGGGCATCGTGGCGGGTAGTTTACCCATCGCCACCGGCGCCGCTTTAGCCGCGAGGATGCTCAAACAGGACTGGGCGACCATGGTCTTCTTTGGCGACGCGGCGACCGAGGAAGGGACCCTTTGGGAGAGCCTGAATTACGCCGCCCTGAGAGAGCTTCCGGTCATTTATGTATGCGAGAACAACTTTTTTTCCGTTTGCTCTCCTCTGGAGGCGCGCCAGCCAAAAGTGGAGATTTACGAGAAAGCCGCCAGTTTCGGCTTGCACAGCGTACAAGTAGACGGGACCAACGTCTTGGAAGTTTACGAAACCGCCAGGAGCGCCGTCGAACGGGCGCGGTCGGGGAAAGGCCCAACATTCATCGAGTCGCTCGCCTATCGCTGGCGCGGCCATGGCGGGGCGGGGGATGACAGCGACACCGGTTACCGGGACCCGGCCGAGGTGGAACATTGGAAACAATATTGTCCCATTGAGGGTTTTTACAACTTCCTGGCCAAACGCGGACAGATCGACGAGCCGGGTCGAAACGCCCTGGTCAAACAGATACAAAACGAGGTCCTTAAGGCTTTTGAACACGCCATTTCCAGCCCGGTTCCGGAGGAAAGCGACCTTTTCAAGCATGTTTATAGCGACTAGATTGTAGCGATCGGTGGACCTATGCCTTGGGCACAAGCGTTAATCGCCAAAAAAACGGATTCCCTTTCTCATCAGGACCCGAATACCGGGCGCGTGTTGTCTTATGCCCAGGCCATTAACGAAGCCCTCGTTCTGGCCATGGAACTCGACCCAAAGGTATTTGTCCTGGGTCAGGGCGTGGACGATCCCAAGGGTATGTTCGGAGCGACTTTGGGATTGGCGGAAAAGTTTGGGGGCGAACGGGTATTTGACACCCCCCTGTCCGAGGACGGGATGACGGGCATTTGCGCCGGCGCCGCCATGATGGGCCTGCGCCCGGTGTATTTTCACAACCGTCCGGATTTTCTGTTGCTGGCTTTTAACCAGCTGGTCAACCACGCCTCCAAGGTTCACTTCATGGACAATGGAAAAACCAACGTCCCCATGGTGGTTTGGGCGGCCATCGGCCGCGGGTGGGGTTCCGGAGCCCAGCATTCCCAGGCGGTTCACGGTCTTTTGCTGGGGGTTCCGGGATTGAAAATTGTTTTGCCCAGCTCTCCTTACGACGCCAAGGGGCTGATGCTTTCGGCCATAGCGGACAATAATCCGGTTTTGATTTTCGAGCACCGCTGGTGCATGCGCCGCAAAAGCGCCGTGCCGGAAGGATTTTATACCGTCCCGCTGGGCAAGGGGGTTTACCGCCGGCGCGGGACGGACCTCACGATCGTGGGCGTTTCCCATACGCTGGAACTGGCCTTGGAAGCGGTCGACGAGTTGGCCAGGGACGGAATTTCCGCCGACGCGATCGACCTCAGAACAATCAAACCCTTGGACGAGGAAATTATTTTTGAATCCTTGAAAAAAACCGGCAAGATCCTCATTCTGGATTCCACCTGGGCCATGGGCGGACTTTGCGCGGAAATCGGTTGTCGGGTCGCGGAAAAAGGTTTCCGCGACCTTAAAGCCCCGGTGCGCAGGATCGGGTTGCCGGACATCCCGACCCCCGCGGGGTTCACGTTGGAGCAATATTATTATCCGGATAAAAAAAGGATCGCTTCCGCGATCGGAGAAATCGCGGCGGCCTGACGGGCCGGGGTTGCGCTCTTTAAATGAAATGAAAAGATGAAACGTCCATGAAGATTCTAGTCACCGGCGGCGCGGGGTACATCGGGTCCATCCTGGTTCCGCAATTGCTTCACAAGGGTTACGAGGTGGTTGTCGTCGACAATTTCATGTACCATCAGACTTCCCTGCTCGATTGTTGTTACCATGAAAATTTCACGATCGTCAAGGGCGATGCCCGCGATAAAGGCCTTATCAAGGAACAATTGAAAAAAGCGGACGTCGTTTTTCCGCTGGCTTGTCTCACCGGAGCCCCGCTTTGCGCCAAGGACCCCATCGGCGCGCAAACGATCAATTTCGACGCGGTCAAAATGATCCTGGACCTCCGCTCCAACGACCAGATCGTCATTTTCCCCACCACCAACAGCGGTTACGGAGTCGGCGAGAAGGGCATTTATTGCACCGAGGAGACGCCGTTGCGGCCGGTCTCTCTCTATGGACGGCTGAAGGTGGAAATCGAGCAGGCCCTTCTGGACGCCGGCAATTGCATCACCATGAGGTTTGCCACATTGTTCGGCGTCAGCCCGCGTATGCGGTTGGACTTGCTGGTCAACGACTTTTCCTATCGCGCCGTCAACGACCGGTTCCTGGTCCTGTTCGAAGCGCATTTCAAAAGGAACTATCTGCATGTCCGCGATGCCGCGAGGGTTTTCGTCCATTGCCTGGAAAATTTCTCCGCGATGAAAAACGAGCCGTACAACGTCGGGTTGAGCGACGCAAACCTCAGCAAGCGGGAACTCTGCGAGGAGATCAAGAAACAAGTCCCCGCGTTTTATTTCGCCGAGGCGAGCGTGGGAGAAGACGTGGACAAAAGGGATTATATCGTCAGCAACGAAAAGATCGAACGCACCGGGTTCAAAACGGCGTATTCCCTTCAATTCGGGTTGTCGGAACTTCTCAAGGGGTTCCAGATTATCAAAAGGAACCAATTCGCTAATGTCTGATCTGATTTCTCGGGGCGATCGATAAGGTGATCATCAGCAAAACCCCTTACAGGATTTCTTTTTTTGGCGGCGGGACGGATTACCCCGTATGGTATCAGGAAAACGGCGGGGCGGTCCTGGCGACCACGATCAACAAGTTTTGTTATATCAGTTGCCGGTATCTTCCTCCCTTTTTCGAGCACAAGCATAGGATCGTTTACTCCAGGATTGAAAACGTCAAAAGCGTCGAGGAAGTCCAACATCCTGCCGTCCGGGCCGCCTTGGAATTTGTAAAAATCGACGCCGGCGTTGAAATCCACCATGACGGGGACCTGCCGGCAAGGACGGGCATAGGATCCAGTTCGTCGTTCACCGTGGGGGTCCTCAATTGTCTGTATGCCCTGAAGGGCATCATGTCTTCAAAAAGACGCCTGGCCGCCGAGGCCATCCATATCGAGCGGAACGTCCTCAAGGAAAACGTCGGTTCCCAGGACCAGATCCTGGCGGCCATGGGCGGGTTCAATAAAGTCGAGTTCGCGCGAAACGACGATTTTACGATCACCCCCGTGTGCGTCTCCAAGGAAACGCTCCAGCAGTTGAACGACCACTTGATGCTGTATTTCACGGGTTTTTCGCGGACCGCTTCGGAAGTGGCAAAGTCCAAGATTCAAAACATACCCAACAAGAAGAAAGAGTTGACCGTAATGCACAATATGGTCGACGAGGCGCTGTCCATTTTGAACGGCGATCGTTGCCTGGTCGATTTCGGCAAACTGTTGCATGAGACTTGGAAGTTGAAACGAAGTTTGAGTCATAATATTTCCAACTCCCATATCGACGACATTTATTCGGCGGCCATGGGAGCCGGGGCCATCGGCGGAAAATTGCTGGGCGCGGGCGGCGGCGGATTCCTGCTGATTTTTGCCCGTCCGGAAGATCAACCGGCGATCGGAAAACGGCTGGATAAATTTTTGCGAGTGCCTTTCGAGTTCGAAAACCAAGGGAGCCAGATCGTGGTTTATCAACCGGATGCCAATCCACATGATTCAAACGCATGACGGCGCAAACCTCGACCCTGAAAACGTCGACGTGGCGATCCTATGCGGCGGCTTGGGCACGCGGTTGAACCTGGGAGAAGACGCTCCCCCGAAACCCATGGCGGAGCTGAACGACCGCCCTTTCCTCGACCTCCTGATCGATTACATCTCCGGTTTTGGGTTCCGGCGGTTTATCCTGTGTTCGGGATTTAAAAGCCGGGCGATAGAAAGTTATTATAAAAAAAAAGGCGGCGGCCGGGTCTATCTCGTTTCCCATGAGCCAAAACCGCTGGGCACGGGCGGGGCCTTGAAAAATGCCGAAACCCTGATATCCAGCGGGCGGGTTTTGGTTTGCAACGGGGATTCGATCTGCCAGGTCGATTTGCTCGATTTCCTGAATTATCACGCCAAAAATAACGCCGACATCACCGTCGCCCTTACCGCCATGCCAGACCCTGGCGACTATGGCGTCACCCGACTGGACGCGGACGGGAGAGTGATAAACTTCCTCGAAAAGGGCCAGGCCCAGGGCCCGGCGCTCGTCAACGCCGGGGTTTATGTCATGGACCGGTCGGCCCTGGCGCAAATCCCGGGCGACGCAAAAATATCGTTGGAATACGAGGTATTTCCCCGTTTCGTAAAACGCCGGTTTTTCGGTTACGTAACCGACGCGCCGCTCATCGATATTGGGACCCCCGAACGTCTCGAATCGGCCCGGAAATTTTTTTCGAAATCGAACGAACTTTGAGCGCGGGTTCGCGCGCGCGAAAATAAAATACGTCCCTCGCGGTCCCCATGGATAAGAACGCAAAAATTTACGTCGCCGGCCATACCGGCATGATCGGTTCGGCGGTTGTCAGGCGGTTGCAAGTCGCCGGATATAACCGCATCGTAACGAAACCGCGGCAGGAATTGGACCTTACCGGCCGGCGGGAGACGGAGCGCTTTTTTGCCGAGACGAAACCGGACTGCGTTTTCCTGTGCGCGGCCAAGGTAGGGGGGATCGGCGCCAACAGGGCCTATCCCGCGGACTACATCTTCCAGAATCTGCTGATACAAACCAGCGTCATGGACGCGGCTTACCGGCATAACGCAAAGAAACTCCTGTTCCTGGCGACGCCCTGCCTTTACCCCAAGGACTGCCCGCAACCCATGAAGGAAGAGCATATCCTTGCCGGGCCGCTAGAGCAGACCAGCGAACCGTTCGCGGTCGCAAAAATCGCGGGCGTCAGGATGTGCCAATCCTACAACAAACAATACGGGACCCGTTTCCTGTCCGTGATCCCCGCCAATGGATACGGCGTCAACGACCATTTTGACGAGGGGGGCCACGCCGTGGCGGCGCTCATGGCGAAACTGCACGAGGCAAAAATCAATGAAGGCCCATCGGTCTCGGTTTGGGGCACGGGGGCGCCCCGGCGGGAATTCATTTACGTCGACGACATTGCCGACGCCTTGATTTTTCTCATGAACGAGTACGACGGTTCCGAAGTCATCAACGTCGGGACGGGCAGGGAGACTTCGATCGGCGAATTGGTCAAAATCATCGGGAAAACGGCCCAGTTTGAAGGTAAAATAGAGTTCGATCACGGCAAGCCCGATGGTAATCCGCGCCGGTTCCTGGATTCGAGCAAAATAAGCTCGATGGGATGGAAACCAAAAATCTCATTGGAAGAGGGATTGCGGATCACGTACGAGTGGTTTACAAACCGGCGCGGGCAACCCGGCTAATCGGGTAGGAACAAATGACTTGACAGGGCGGACGAATTGCATTAATTTCTGTTCTTTCGGAAATTCAAAAACCGAGGCAAAACCACCATTCCGGCGTGGCGCAATGGTAGCGCAATCGGCTGTTAACCGATGGGTTACAGGTTCGAATCCTGTCGCCGGAGCCATCGAACGTTGTCCGCTGTATTCAGCGGTTACC
>JACRGP010000178.1 GCA_016217765.1 Nitrospinota bacterium
GCCGAACCCGTCCTTCGCGGTTTCCTGGGGAAGCTTCGACAGCATGACGATCGACCCTTTGAACGCGATGACCGGTTGCGCGCCGTCTGCGGTCCGGAAAGACTCCAGATGGACGGGGGACTCGGCGGAGATGAGCCAGCGGCCCATGTCCTCGGGCGTTTTCAACGAATAGGCCTTTTTAATATATTGCGGCCTTATTTTATGTATGGCCAGGTTGTCAAAACGCGCGACGGTCTCGACCATGGCCGACGGCAGAAGGAGCGGCGCCGGTCCCTTGCCCAAGGGATTGATTTGCGAGTAGTCTTTCAACTCGAGATACTCGACGCCCTCCCGGACCGTTCGATCGACGTCGGACTTGTCCCCGCGCCGCCGTTCCAGGAAATAAATCCCGCTCAATTCCCCCTTGGCGACGATGTTGTTGACCCGTTGACGCATCGCGTCCGCCCCGTATAAATAAAACTCCACGTGCGGGCCGTTCGATGTCAGGAATAAATCCTGGGGCCCCAATGTTTTAACAAATTCCAGGACCTTATGCAAAGGTTCCCTGCCCGCCCGTTCCGGATAATAATTGTTTTTTAAATCCTGGGCCGCGCAAAAAGCCAAAGGAACGAACAACGCGCCAAACAGGATATGGGCGCCCATCCGGGACGGCGCCATTGCGGGAAAACGGGCGCCCGCGAGCGCCGCGGCCTTCTCCGCCAAGGCCCGCGCCCCCATGGACGCGCAGATGAAGAGAAACGGTTGCAGATAAAAAAAGACCCTGCCGTGCGGCGGAAAAGCGAACGCGCCGGACTTCACCGCCAGGTACGCCGCCGCGGGTGGGAACGGCAGGACGCAGAGCGTCAGGAAGAAAACGTTCCGGTCGGATTTGTATAAAAACGCGAGACCCGCGGCCGCGAACAAGAAGAATGCAAGGGAGAACGGCTCGAAGGACCTCAGCCACTCCGCCGCCATCCGCGGAAGCATGTCGGACAGGGCGGGAGGGGACGAGTTCGCGACGGCAAGATTCAACATCTCCCTGGAGATCAGAACGCCATATTGAAAATAAAGCCCGATAAGGCAAGCCAGGAGGGTCAGAAGGATTTGGACGCAGGGAAACCGGAAATCCAGAAGCCTCTCCCGGTATCGCGCCAGCAACTGCGACGCGAAAAAAAGCCCCAGGGACCCCTCGAAAAGGGCGAAGGTGGGGACCGTCCAGGTTCCCAGGAACAGGAGGAGCCCAAGGCCAAGGAGTTCCCCGATGCGCAACGGGGAATCCGGGGGCGTGAAAGTCTCGCGCGGACCGTTGCCGAACAGGGTCAGAATCCAATGGATGACGGCCTGCGCGAAAACCGCGAGTAGCAGGTAGCCGCGCGCGTTCGCGGAGTAGTAAATATGCGCGGGACTGATCGCCAGGAGAAACGCAACGCCCAGGGCCATCGCGGAATCGCGCGCGACCCGCAAGGCCGTATAATAACCCAGCAGGACGCTGAGGAGCCCGCACGCCAGGACGGGAAGCCGCAATAACGCGGAGTTCGCCCCGAAAGCTTTCAATAGGCCGCTTTCGATCAGGGTCAGGAAAATGTGATTGTTGGGATATTGGTAGTTGGATACGATCCGCGCGAAAGGCATTTGGCCCCAGATCGAAACCATGGCCAACTCGTCGCTGGACAAGGGCGCGCCGATCAGCGCCAGGCGCAAGCCGGCCGCAAGGACAAGCGTCAACCCGAGAAGGATGGGAACGGATTTCGGTATCGCTGGGCGCGTGGGAATTTCCATGTCGGGGGAGGCCGGGTCCGGTTACGGCGGCGGTTCAGCGGGGCGCCGGTTTCGCGAACCGCCATTCGCGGCGGAAGACGGGTTTGTCCCCGGGGGTCGTGTAGCCTTCGACCACGATCGTTTCGCGCGCGTCGTCGGACTTCACCACCAACTGCTTGCCCTTGCCGGGATCGGGGGCGCCGGCGACAAAGGCGACGCCCGCGGGCATCAGGGGTATGCGGAGCGCCTTGGCCGCTTCGCGCGCCACGGGGTCCCCCTTGACGTATTCCTCCGTATCGGGCCATTCCGCCTTGCCAAGGGGAGAAAACATCCAAGTCACGAATTGCGAGGGCTTGCCTTCGGGATATTGCGCGAGAAAGCTTGAGTGTTTGACCTGCCGCTTGGCGGACAGGTAACCGACTACCTTGGCGGCCCGGTCGAGTTCCGGCGGGTCGCCGCCGCCACAGGCCATGACCGCGAAAACCATGAGCGGACAAACCGCGAAGAATGGATGGCGGATGATGGGTTTTACCATGTCCTCGTTTGCGGGAAAAACCTGGAGACCGGGCGAGTATTGCCGAAGGTTGTCCAACTCAGTAAAAATCGTAGGCGACCTGTTGATCGGCCCATCCCAGGAAACCGTCCTGGACCGGGTCGCCCGCGAAGGGGTCCGATTTCCTCACCCAGGTGTCCCGCTGGTCCCAATTGTCCCCATAATGGTAAAGATACATTTTGGCGCGGATTTCCTTCGGAAGCGTCATCAACTCCTGGTAGGACGCATGCACGCCGCCGTAAAACAACTGGCAATCGTGAAACATGAGTTCCGCTTCCTGGGAGAACCGCCTGGGATATTCCGGGTCGAACATGGTGTCGCCCGATATCCACGCGCGCCGGTTGATGGAAACTCCGCAACACCATTGCGATTCGTCCACGCTGGCGGCGCTGTCCGGGAAGTGCCGCGTGCGCATGATCATGATTTCCATGTTCCCGTGCCGGTAACCCCAGCATTTGCGTCCGCTCACCTCCAGGGCCTTGGGCCTGAGGATGTCGAAAAAATCGGTCAACTGAAGCGACCGCCCCTGGTTGGCCTCGCAATATTCGGCCCCCCCGGAAAGGCTCTTGCTCCATAAAAGGTCCTGGTAATCGCGGAGGATGATCATCTTGGGTTTGGGGATGTTCGGCGTATAGCGGTTCATGAGGGCCACTTCCTCCATGCCGCCGATGTGGTCGGCGTGGCTGTGCGTCGGCAGGTAACAGCGGACCTTGAGCACGCTCAACCCGATATCGGTCAACCCCAGAGGCCCCTGGGTCCCGCAATCGATCAGCACATGCCGGTCGCCCTGGATCGCCAGTATATTGGACTGCCGGTGACGCTTGGCGAACGCCGATCCGACGCCAATGAACACGATGCGGAGATGGCCGTCGTCGGTGGTCAGGGGCAGGGGTTCCCCGTTTTGACAGATTCTCGTGATTTTATACATGATCGTCTCCGGATTTCCCGAATGCCAGCTCGAGAATCGAGC
>JACRGP010000025.1 GCA_016217765.1 Nitrospinota bacterium
CCCTGAAAGCGGTCCATTAGGGCTCTGATTTTACAAAGAAACGCGCAAGGAAACAAAAAAGGGGTTAGCCCTTTCGAGCTAACCCCTTATAATTCAGTGGAGCTGGGGGGAGTTGAACCCCCGACCTCTTGAGTGCGATTCAAGCGCGCTCCCAACTGCGCCACAGCCCCGATTGGTTTACGGGTTTCAATTTTACAATGTGTTGCGATGGTCATACTAGCATGGCCGAAAAAAAATTTCAGCAGGGAAGCGATTTTTTTTTCGCGATTTTTTTTCGCTTCCCGCGATAAGCGTGGGTTTTTCAGCGCTTCTCCGGTTTTTCTCCGATACCTTACCCTTGCAAATTTCCTTTTGGGAGGTTACTATTATTTTCAACAGGCGTGCGCTTTTACGGCGTGTCGGGTAGCCCCGGAAATCCTTATGGATTGCGGGGTTGATGGGGCTCCCATTCTCCTTCCCCTTGTTTTTTAAGCTGATTTCAAGATTGCTTTTTTTCGATCGCGTCGCGGGTCATCGGGGCTGTTACATGAAGCGGCAACGGTTGGGTTGGTTCCCGGTCGACTGGATAAATGGAAGTAGCTGAAGATGCCCAGGATTCTACTTGTCGAAGATAATGAAATGAATCGGGATATGCTGACCCGGCGGCTCTTGAAAAAGGGTTTTGATGTGGTCATCGCCGAGGACGGCAACGAGGGGGTGAGGTTGGCCCGGGAACAGGCTCCCGAATTGATCTTGATGGACATGAGCCTGCCGGTGATGGACGGCTGGGAAGCCACCCGCCTGCTGAAAGCGGCCCCGGAAACGCGGACCATCCCCATCCTTGGCCTTTCGGCGCACGCGATGACGGGCGACCGGGAAAAGGCCTTGAGCGCGGGTTGCGACGATTACGATACGAAGCCCATCGATTTCAACCGGCTGATGAGCAAAATCCAGAGTCTGTTGAATCATGCGGTCGATTCTTGATTTTGCCCCCCTCAACGCCTCTCCCCGAGAGTTCTTCCGGTTTTGTTTTCATTCTCCCCGCCGGGCGCCGCCACGGCAAACCCGGAGGCATCGCGGCGATGACGCCGACGCGATCGCCTGAACGCGAATCCCCCCAGCCCCCTTTGCAAGGGGGAGAGAAATTACCGCCCCGGCGCAAGCGCGGGGCGATGGCGAATCCGGCGTCAGCCCGAGGCGGCGTTGGATCCAACGTTCATGTTGGCCGAAAAAAAGATCATCAGGGCAAATGACAAGTCGATCTCTTGGCAGGAAACTGGAATGGACCGTTGTTTTGTCCAGCGGCATCGGGGTCTTGACGGCTTGCATCGGGTTTGCCGTTTTCGGGGACCTCGATTTTCCCAGGGGGATTTTTCTCGCGGCGGGGATGCTGGCGGTTTCTCTCGCGGCGGCGGCGCTCACGGCGCGCCTGTTGTTGCCGAAAGCCCTGGCGCCCGTTTCCGAGCTGGCCCAAGCCATCCAATACCTGTCGATGACCAAGGATTATTCGGTCCTGCCCGAAAGGGCGGACGGCGATCTGGACTTGATCGTCGCCGGAACGAGGGAACTGGTCCGGCAACTCCAGGACCAGGAGCAAAGGCTGGAACAGCATCGCAAGCACGTCAAGGACCAGATCGCCTTCCATACGAACGATCTGCGGAGGACCAACGAGGAATTGGCCCTGGGGCAACGCGAGGCCGAACTGGGGAGCCAGAGCAAGAGCGTTTTCCTGGCCAATATGAGCCATGAACTGCGCACGCCGTTGAACGCCATCATCGGTTACGGCGAAATGCTGACGGAGGAGGCGGAGGACCTGGGTTACAAGGAGCTGATCCCCGACCTGCAAAAAATCCGCGCCGGGGGGAAGAGCCTGCTGGAATGGGTCGATCAGATCCTCGACCTTTCGAAAATAGAGTCCGGCAGGGCCGAACTGCGTCTGGAGCCGTTCGACGTCGCCGTCATGGCGCGCGCGGCGGCGGAGCCGATGATCCCGGTCGCGCGCGAAGCCGGGGTGCGCTTCGAGGTCCGTTGCCCGCCGGACCTTGGATCGATGAAGGCCGACCGGGAACGCGTCCGGAGCGTTCTGGTCAATTTATTGAAAAACGCCTGCAAGACCAGCCGGCAGGGGACCGTTACGCTCGCCGTGTCGCGGGAGACGGTCGAGGGCGTGGACTGGGTCCAGTTCGCCGTTTCCGATTCGGCCTCGGGGTTGTCCCCCGAAGCCATCGCGAGCGCGTTCCGGGACCCTGCCCAAACGGAGGCCGCCAACTCCTCGGCCTATGGCGGTTTTGCCCTGGGGCTGGCGATCTGCAGGAGGTTCAGCCTGCTGATGGGGGGGAATATTTTCGCCGAGGGCGACCCCGGACCGGCGTCCGCGCCGGAGCGGACTGGCCAAACTCGGATGGCCCCCGACGACGGCGGCGTATCGCCGCGGATGATTCCGCCTCGCGCTTGCGCCGAGGCGGCGTTGTCCCCGGGGACTTCCCCGGAGGCACGCTGGCCGGCCGGCGCTTTTACCCTGCGTCTCCCCGCGGACGTGGAGGTCCAGCTTTCCAAGAGCCATGTTTTACGCGGCACCAACCGGCTGATCCGCGACTTGTTGAACCTGCCCGAGGGGAAAGCCTGATGAAGGTCCTGGTTGTGGAGGTCGATCCAGCCGCGATCCATACCCTGAAAGTCCTGCTCAAACTGGGGCACAAGGTGATGGTGAGCAAGAACGGCAACGACGGTTTAACCGTGTTGATGAAAAAACCTTTCGACCTGTTGATGGTGAATGTGGATTCTCCCGACTTGGGCGGGGAAAAAGCCGTGGCCGTTCTGCGCGAAAAGGAAAAGACCGCGGGCAAGCGCATCCTGGTGGTCGGTTTGGGGGAACTTCCCCATGAGGGGGGCGAGCCGGGTTCCTATGGCCGGTTCGACCACTTTCTTTCCAGACCGCTTCAACAACGGCAACTTCTGGAGCTTATGGAGAATTTGTCGGCCCCCGCCGTCCCGCCCGCCGAGGCAGAGGAGACCGGCGAGAAATCCCCGATCAACCAGCAAGCCGGTCTGGCCATTTGCGACGGGGACGAGGAGCTGTTTCAAGAAATCCTCAAGGTATTTCTGGTCGACGCCCCCGACCACATCGTCAAGTTGAAAAATGCGGTGGGAGCGGGAGACGCCGCCCTCATGCAACGGCATGCCCATGCCCTCAAGGGCGCTTCGGGAAACATTTGCGCCGAACCCTTCAAGGAAGCCGTCATGCAGGTCGAACGGGCCGCGAAAAACGGCGACCTCGAACACGGGCGGGGGCTGTTCATCAAAGTGGTCCGGGAATATAAGAGGTTAATGAATCATATCAATAGGTTGCTCCCGCCGGACAGTCCTTCCGAAGATCCTTCCGATTGATTCCAGGGGCCGCCGAAAGGGCTTTTCAGACGCGAAGCCCCTCCCTGCAAAAAAATTATCCCGCCGGGTCCGTTTCGGATTAATCTTTTCCCTCGACTTGCCGATATATTTCTTAGAATACCAGGGATTGGTAAGAGGTGATTATATGATAGACCCCATTGACAGCATGACCAGGGTGGTCGTGAAGGAAAACGCGCTGGCGGACGCCGCGCAAAAAAGCGTTGCCGGGAGCGCCAAATCCGCGGAGGGAATCGGGGACCATGTGAGCATAAACTCCGACAACGCCGTCGATTCGTTGCGCGTCCAGGTGGGCGCCTTGAAAAAGGAGTTGCCGGGATTGGTTTCCAGCGCCATGTCGGCCCCGGCATCGAACCCGGCGGCGCGCAGGGAACCGCTCAACAGCGTCGTTTTCCGGCTGAGCGACCCGCTCAAGTTCATCATCAAGGCTTCCTCCCAGGACGAGGATTTCGAGAAGATGATCGACAGGTTTCGCGAGGAACTGGGTAAATTTCGCAAGGAACTCATTGGTTTGAGAGACAATGCCGATGTGGTTTCCGCGGCCGATAGCGCCTCCAAAAAGGACGCTTTGGGCGAAATTCTGTCCAGCTTGACCGCTCATCTGGACGGGGTGATCCAGAAGTTATAAGCGAGGCTTTCGGAACGGCGGGTTGTTTCGAGTCCAATAGCGGGGCGCTTTTTTGTCTTGATGGCCCTTGACAGAAAATCCCCATTGCAGTATAAACTATACACCAGCTTATCGTGGGCATATCGTTCCCGGGCATTCCGCCCTCGGCGGGGTCCGGGATTTTTCTTTTAATCGAGATAACCGCGTCAGGAGGCAAGTTTGGCTACCCATAAGTCCGCGCTCAAGCGCATGCGTCAAAACCACAAGCGAAACAAACGGAATTCCGCCCAGCGTTCCCTGCTTAAAACGGCGATGAAGAAAACGCTCGCCGCCGCGGAGGCGAAGGACAAGAAACAAGCCGAGGATGTTTTGAAGAGCGCGACCCGGGCGATTTCCAAGGTCGCCAGCAAAGGCGTCATCCACAAACGCACGGCTTCCCGGAAGATTTCCTCCCTCGCCAAAAGGGTTAGCCAGCTATCTAAAGCCGCCGTCTGAGCAAAGCTCGAGGACCAGGGATTCCAAGACCGTCCGCGGGTTTTTTCCCGTCGTTTTCAGTTCCCGGTCGGCCTGAAACAGGAAACCAAACGCGGCCCGCAACTGCCGTTCGGTGAAGTTTTTCGTGTGTTTCATGGCCTTTTCCACCACGAACGGCTTGGCCCCCACCATCTCGGCGATTTTTTGCGGGAGTAATCTCTTTTCCTGATGGCATTTGACTTCCCAGATCAGCCGGAATTGCCAGGCGATGGTCCCCAGGACTTTCAGGGGCTCTTCGTCGTGGTCCAGTTGCCGGCGCAGGACCCGCAGGGCCTCCTCCGTGTTTTTGGTTTTCAGCGCCTCGGTCAGGGCAAAGACGTTCTCGGCCCTGATTTCCCCGACGATTTCCGCCACATGGTTTTCCGTGATTTCCCTGGCGTCCCCGGCGTAAATCAAGACCTTTTCCAATTCGCCCGCCAGTAACCCCGGCTTGTTTCCCACCCGGTCCAACAACAACCTGGCGGCGTCGGTCCCCAGCCGGTAACCCTGGCCCTGGGCGCGCTTCGTCAGCCAAGGCGCCAGCGTCGCCTCCTTGGGCGGCGCGCACTCGACCGCGCCGGGCAAGGCGGTCAGAGCCTTGAACAGTTTCTTTTTCCGGTCGGCCTTTTCGGCCGTCATCACCAGGCAGGTCCCCGGCGAGGGGTCGGCCGTGTAGTCCAGGATGAGTTGGACTTCCGTCTCCTTGAACGCGGCCTCGTCCAGGTTGCGCGCCACCACCAGCTTGGTCCCGCCCATGAAGGAGAACGTCCTGGCCCCGCCCAGCCAGTCGTGGACCGGGCGGTCCCTGGCGTCGTAGGTTTCCAGGTTGAATTCCCGGTCGCCGGGGGCGATCAAGACCTCGACGAGGGCGTTGACGATCTCGGCGTGGAAAAACCGCTCTTCGCCGTGGAGGAAATAGACCGGGGCGATGTCCTTTTTTCCGATTTTGAGGAGCAGTTCTTCGGCGGTCAAGGCGAAGCAGGGGTTAGAATTTTTCGATCACGATGCTGACCAGCCGGTTCGCGAGGTCGCGATAGGCCTGGTTCAAGGCTTCCTGGCGGGCGACTTCGGAACTGGTCACGCTGGTCGTGCTTTTGTAGTCCCAGCGGGTATTGAACTTCTGCTTCAGGTAGGGCTTTTTCTTGACCTCGTCCGTCATTTCGATTTCCACCCCGAGGAGGACCCAGTACTCCGAAGCCACGTCCTTTTGGCTGAAGGCCACGGGGCGCAGTTCGTAAGAGATCACTTTTCCCTTCATCAGCAGATGGGCCTTTTCGTCGCCGACGACCTTCAGCCTGCCGTCGTTGATGAAGGCTTCCCGTATCGCGCGGGTCATCTCGATCTGGATCTCCGGCTCCGGCGACGCGTTGACGAATACCGGGATCGATAGGGTCTTGATGTATGAGGGCAGGCTTCCGCTCCCCGTGCCGACCAGGTGGTAGCCGCAACCGGCCAGCAGGAATAAGACGGCCAGGAACGGGACGGCGCTGAAAAACTCCCTTTTGAACCCGAAAGCGTCATGCCCGCGCAGGCGGGCATCCAGAAAACCCTTGAAGATTACTGGATTCCCGTTTTCACGGGAATGACGGTAACGGGATGGCTTGTTCGGGGGCATGATGGTTTTCGACCTTCGGGTCCGGCCCACAGAGCGCCGAAAAACGATTTTATAATCTATCGCCGTCATTCCGGCGAAAGCCGGATCCAGCGTCTTTAATGGATTTCTGGATGCCCGCACGCGTTGACGCGGAAGCCGCGTCAAACAACGATGTTCACGAGTTTTTTGGGGACCACCACGACTTTTTTGACGGGTTTGCCGGCGACCCACTCCTTGATCTTGGGGTCTTCCAGGGAACGGGCCTTCAGATCTTCCTCGCCAATGCCTTCCTCCACCACGATCTTCTGCCTTACCTTACCATTGACTTGCAGGACGATCAAGATTTCCTCCGCCCGGATCAGTTCCCGGTCGTATTCCGGCCAGGGGGTTTTGTCGGCGGTTTCCGCATGGCCGAGGGCGGACCACATTTCCTCGCCGATGTGCGGGGCGAAGACGGAAAGCGTCAGGGTCAACGTCTCCATGGCCTCGCGCGCCGCGGCCCGGTCGGCCTCCGAATGCTCCTGGCAACCGGTCCACCACTCGCGGAAGTCGTAAAGGGAGTTCACGTATTCCATGATCGCGGCAATGGCGGTGTTGAACTGCAGGCGGCTCTCGATGTCCTCCGTCACCCGTTTGAGGGCGACGTGGCTGCGCCGCCGCAGTTCGCGGATTTCGGGGGCCGTTGCGCCGGTCGGCGCCGACGGTTTCGGCGCGGACCGGACCTCGTCGAGGAACTCGTGGAAGATGCGCCAGGCCCGCTTGAGAAAACGCGAACACCCTTCCACGCCCTTGTCGCTCCATTCCAGGTCCTTCACCGGCGGGGCCGCGAACAGGATGAACAGCCGCGCCGTGTCGGCTCCGTAGCGCCCGACGATCTCGTCCGGGTCCACCACGTTGCCCTTGGACTTGGACATCTTCGCGCCGTCCTTGATCACCATCCCCTGCGTGAGCAGGCGCGCGAACGGTTCCGGCGGTCCCACCAGCCCCATGTCGCGGAACGCCAGGTGGAAAAACCGCGAATACAGCAGGTGCAGGATGGCGTGCTCGATGCCGCCGATGTACTGGTCCACCGGCATCCAGTAATCGACGTTTTCTTTTTTGAAGGGGGCCTGGTCGTCGCGCGGGGACGTGTAGCGGTCGAAATACCAGGAGGAGCAGACGAACGTGTCGAGCGTGTCCGTTTCCCTGTGGGCCGGGCGCCCGCACCTGGGGCAGGGAACGTTATAAAACTCCGGGATGTCCTTGAGCGGCGACTGGCCTTTCTCCCCGATGCGCGCGTTCAGCGGCAGGGTCACCGGCAACTGCTCGTAGGGGACGGGCACGGCGCCGCAGGCGCCGCAGTGCACGAACGGCACCGGCGTGCCCCAGTACCTCTGCCGGGAAACGCCCCAGTCGCGCAGACGGTAGTTCACCGCGCGCTTGCCAATGCCCTTCGACTCCAGGTATTCGCCGACCTTGCGCCGGCCTTCGTCGCCGGACAGGCCGTCGAACGGGCCGGAATGGACCATCGTCCCGTCCTGCGTGTACGCCTCGGTCATGGCGGAGGCGTCGAGTTCCTCGTCCGGCGGCCGCGCCGGAGCGGACTGGCCAAACTCGGATGGCCCTCGATGGCGGCGGCGTATCGCCGCGGATAGTTCCGCCTCGGCGCAAGCGCGAGGCGGCGTTGCCCCCGGGGGCCTCCCCGGCGGCACGCTGGCCGGAGGGCGGATGACGACTTTCACCGGCAGACCGTATTTGCGCGCGAAGTCGAGGTCGCGCTGGTCGTGGGCGGGGACGGACATGATGGCCCCCGTGCCGTATTCCAGCAGGACGAAGTTCGCCGTCCAGATGGGGATGGGCTCGCCCGTCATCGGGTTGATCGCGTAGGCCCCGGTGAAAGCGCCCTTCTTTTCGCCGCCCTCGCTGGTCCGGGAGATCTTGTCCTCCAATTGCGCGTTGCGGACGAACTCGGCCACGGCTTTTTCCCGCGGCGTCCCGCGCGCGAGTTTCAGCGTCAGCGGGTGCTCCGGGGCCAGGACCATGAACGTCGCGCCGTAGAGCGTGTCCGGGCGGGTGGTGAAGATGCGCGCGACATCGTCCCCGCCCTGGACGCGGAAATCGACCTCCGCGCCATGGCTCTTGCCGATCCAGTTGCCCTGCATGGTCAGCACTTGTTCCGGCCAGGCGCCCGCCAATTCCCGGCAACCCTCGAGCAGACGGTCGGCGTATTCCGTGATCTTGAGGAACCATCCCTCCCGCTCTTGCGGCAGGACGAGTTGGTCGCACCGCCAGCACCGCCCGTCGATCACCTGCTCGTTGGCGAGGACGGTCTGGCAGGACTCGCACCAGTTCACCGTCGATTTCTTGCGGTACACCAGGCCGCGCTCGTGGAATTTCAGGAAATGCCATTGGTTCCAGCGGTAGTATTCCGGCCGGCAGGTGGCGATCTCCCGGTCCCAGTCGTAGCTCAACCCCAGCTTCTTGAACTGCGCGCGCATGACGCGGATGTTGTCGAACGTCCACTCCGCCGGGTGCGTCTTGCGCTGGATAGCGGCGTTCTCCGCCGGCAGGCCGAACGCATCCCAGCCGATGGGATGGAGCACGTTGAACCCGCGCATCCGCTTGAACCGCGCCAGCGCGTCGCCGATGGTGTAGTTGCGCACGTGGCCCATGTGGATCTTGCCGGAGGGATAGGGGAACATCTCCAGCAGATAGTATTTCTTTTTGGAGCGGTCCTCGACGGCCTTGAAGGACTTGTTCTTTTCCCAATACTCCTGCCATTTGGCTTCCAGGGACTTGAAATCGTAAAACTGCGTGGGATTTGAAGGCGGCATAACGGTTGCGAGCGGCGAGATTAAAGGATGATTGTTAAAGGCCATATACTAACCAAAAAGTTTGCAATAATCCAGCGACAGTAGTGTCCGGGGGAAACAGTTTTCCCGTCATCGCGAGCCGTCTACTCGCCGCGGGGGCAACTGGCCTGGCTTCGATTGCCCTCGATGACTCCCATTCGCCATCTGGGTCAAACCCATTGGGTCCAGCGGTACGCTGGGCGGCGTGGCGATCCAGCCACTGGATTGCTTCCCGCTTCGCAAGCTCGCGGTCGCAATGACGCTTTACCCTTACAATTTCTTCCGCATCCGTTCAATCGGACGCGCTGAACGTCCGGCTGGTCCCTCTGAGGATGGCGCGGAACCCGTATTTGCCGCGGATGCGGTCGATTTCCCGGCACAGGCGGTCGCGGCGTTCGGGTTCGCCGGTATCGAACAGGGAGGTCTGCACGGGCCCCGGCGGGGTCAGGGACGAAAACGCCACGCCGACCAGGCGGACGCGGGAACGGCGCGCGAACAGGCCGCGGAACAGCTCCGCCGCGGTTTTGCGGAGGACGGAGTCCTCGCAGGCGCTCGCGCTCAGGGCGCGGGAACGGCTGACGGCGCTGAAGTCCGAGTAGCGGACCTTGACGGTCACGCAGGCGGCCCGCAGGCCGGACTGGCGCAGTTGCGCCGCCGCCTTTTCCGCCAGATAGCTGAGGGCGGACAAGAGGAACCGCGGATCGGAGCTGTCCTTGTCCAGCGTCGTCTCCCGGCTGATCGAGCGGGCCGGACCGCTCTCCGGTTCCACGGGAGAGTCGCATATCCCCCGCGCTTTGCAGTAAAGGTCGAGCCCCCATTGGCCGAAGGTCTCCTCCAGCCGTTCGCGGGGAAGCGCCGCCAGGTCGCCGACGGTTTCGACCCCCATGCGTCTCAGCCGCTTGCCGGTCTTGGGACCGACGCCGGGCAGACGTCCCGCGGGTAGCGGGGCCAGGAAAGCCCGTTCCCGTCCGGCGGCGATCCACAGCATGCCGTTGGGTTTGGCGCAGTCGGACGCGACCTTGGCGACCAGCTTGTTGGACGCCATGCCGATGGAGGCGTTGATGCCCGCGGTCCGCCGGATGTCGTCGTGAATGCGTTCCGCCGTATCGACCGCCGGACCGTGCAGTAGTTCGCAACCGGCGAGGTCGAGGAAGGCTTCGTCGAGCGACATGGGCTCGACGAGCGGGGTGTATTTCCGCAGAAGGGCGAAGATGCGTCCGGAGAATTCGGCGTACCGCTGGTGCGAACCGCGCAGGAAGACGGCGTGGGGGCAGAGCCGCAGGGCCGCCGACAGCGGCATGGCCGAATGGACGCCGTACCGCCGCGCCTCGTAGGACGCCGCGGCCACCACGCCCCGGCCTTTCGGGTCGCCGCCCACGACCACCGGCTTGCCCTTCAGCGACGGGTCGAGCGTCTGCTCGACGGACACGAAAAACGCGTCCATATCCACGTGCAGGATTTTCCGTCCGGCGCTTGAGCGCTGTAACAAATCCCCCCAACCCTCCTTTGCCAGAGGGGCAAATCCCCCCTCGCCCCCCTTTGATAAAGGGGGGATGGGGGGGATTTTACAAGGGGGAGCGATCCTCTTCTTTTTTTCCATGAAATATCCAGGTTGGCGCGCCGACCGGGCATGCGTCTGGCCAGCGTACCGCTGGAGTCAATGCCGCCTCAGGCTGACGCCGAGGCGGGGCTCCCCCTTGCAAAGGGGGCTGGGGGGATTCGCGTTCCGGCGATCGCGGAGCGTCATCGCCGCGTTGCCTCCGGGCGCATGCCCGGCGACCGCGCCGGAGCGAACTGGCCAGACTTGGATTGCCCTTGATGACGCTCGTTCGCCATCCGAGTCGAGCCAGTTGGATCCAGCGGCACGCTGGCTATTTAAACTTGCGCAGGACGCCGATCGCCACGCCCTGGATTCTGAACTCGCCGTCCTTGACGACGATGGGTTCCATCTCCGGGTTGGCCGGTTGTAGCCGGACGCCGTCCTTCTCGCGGTAGAACCGTTTGAGAGTGGCGTTCTCGTTATCGAGCAGGGCCACGACCGTTTCCCCGTTTTCGGCGCGCTCGCGTTTTTCCACGATCACGTAGTCGCCGTCGCGGATGTGGTCCTCGATCATGGAATTGCCTTTGACCTGGAGGACGAAGACGTCCTTGTCCCGCGCGCCGGGCAGGAACGAGATCGTCTCCCGGCGTTCCAGCGTTTCGATCGGCTTGCCGGCGGCGATATGGCCGAGGAAGACGTACTCCCTTGACAAGGCGTCGCGCGGGTCCTCGGACAGTTCGATGGCCCGGCTGGCGTGGGGCGTCCTGCGGATCAGCCCTTTGTTTTCGAGATGGGTCAGGTGTTTATGCACCGTCGCGGGCGAGGACAGGTCGAAGCGCTCGCCGATTTCCAGGATGCTCGGCGCATAACCCCTGGCGCGGATATGGTCCTTGATGTACTGGTAGATCTCCTGTTGCCGCCGGGTCAGGTGCATGGTTCCGTACTGTCTAGCCCGAATTAGCGCGCGACGAAAAGAATAGATTTGCTCCCCCTTGTAAAGGGGGCCGGGGGGATTCGCGCCATGACCGCGAACAAAAGTTTCAAATCCCCCTAACCCCCTTTGCAAGGGGGGATAAAACCAAGGCGCTTTTGGCGCCGGGTATTTTCCGTTACTTTCAGTCTAGGCGAAAATAAAACGAAAATCAACGGGAGAAATACGACCGTCTGTTTGGTTTGCTTCGGTTTACGGAGAGGGGGAATCAGGAGCCGTTAGCGCAACGCGTTGGCTCGTTCTCTTTTCAGATGGTTGGCGTACGCGGTCTCGGCGGTTTCCAGCAACATGTTGCCGCGGAAGGGTTTGATGATGAACCCGGAGGGATGGGTCCCCTCGGCCCGCTTGATCGTGTCCTCGTCCCCGTAGGAGGCGACGAACACGATGGGGACGTTGGAGCGGGAGCGGATGACGCGGGCGGCCTCGATGCCGTCCAAATCGCTCTTCAACATGATGTCCATGAGGACGAGATCGGGTTGCCGGTCCTCAAATTCCTCGATCGCGCGTTCCGCGGTGGGGGCGATGGCGATCACCTCGTGCCCGGCCGATTCCAAGCACGTCTTAACAACCAAGGCGACGCCGATGTCGTCTTCGACCACCAAAATTCGAATTCGCGATTTATTCATGAACTGGAGATACGTCCTGAAATTACCGGTTCGGCTGGCGATTAGAGCGAGGAGCTTTTTCGCGGGTTGCGTTCCGCATTTTCACAAGCGCCATTCGTATAGACGCGACTTTATCATTTTTTCATGGAAAAGAACATGAAAAACTCACAAAAAACTCGCGCAAGTTTAGCCACATCTTTACTTAATCCAAACGGCGGTCCCCTTTTGACTGGAGACCCTTGCGGATTTTTGCGAAGATAAGCGAATTGGGAAGTTTCTCTTCGGCTCTCCGAGCGCCCTAGCGGG
Organism: Nitrospinota bacterium; assembly: GCA_016217765.1. Lineage (GTDB taxonomy): Bacteria > Nitrospinota > Nitrospinia > Nitrospinales > JACRGP01 > JACRGP01. The sequence goes on from JACRGP010000025.1 coordinate 12,372, forward strand.
GTACCGCCCGCTCCGCAACAAATTCGCGAGCGTGTCTAGCGCATCTTGGCCTTGAGGGAACCCTCGATGATCAGTTCGACGCGGGCGTTGAAGAGGCTCTCCAAATAGTTTTTCAAGTCCAGGTAGATGTCCAGGGACATGTCTTGAAAATCCACCCGGACGTCGATTTCCCGGGGGGCGTCCGGCGTATTCCAGTTGCGGACTTGCGTGAGAACGATCTTCCGGACGCCAAAGGACTGGATGATGTTTTTCTTTTCGGCGAGCATTTTAAGGACGGTCTCGCGTTCGGCGGCGGCGTGATTTTCTTGTTTCAGGGTGTTATGCATGCAGTCTCCTTGAGGCAGGAAAGGTTAATAACTTGAATGTGTTTAAGCAAGTTATATGCCAAACGCTTTAAAAGACCCGCAAAATCCAAATAACTGCTTATTTTATAATGGTTTTTTATTTGCGTTGAGTGGGGTCGCCGCCGAAAAAGTCTTTTTCGCATGTCTGATAAAATTGTACCCCGGCGACAATTTTTGCTCGTGGCTAAAGCCCTAAGTCATTATTTATCAATATTGATTTGAAAGGTTCGAGGGATCGTGAAAAGACAACGATGGGGCCGGGCTCTTGACGTTTTTTCCCGCTTTGCCGGGACGATTTTTCTTGTAATAGCGGTCACCCTCCTGTTGAAGTCTGCGCCAGTCCAGGGGGGTGAGTCTACCGATGTACAAAATTTTGACGCTCCCGGCCGGTTGCGGGTGGCCGTGATCGGCGATACGGGGATCGGCGACCGGGTCTATCACAAGGGGTTCTCCGCGGTTTTGGCGGGGATCGGGAAGGAACGCCCGGACATTCTACTGCACCTGGGGGATTTTATTTATCAATCGGAATGGTTGCCGGAAAAGTGCGATCCGCGATTTTTACAAGAGGTCAGGGACACGCTGGCGACGCCGTTCAGGTTCCGGATCTTTGTGCCGGGCGATAACGATCTGTCCCCGCATCCCGGAAAACCCCTGGCGTCGAGGTGTTGGCCGGAGATCGAGCCCCTTGGGACGCCGTTGGACGCGGGGGACCCAGGCGCGGCGGACAAGCCTTCAGCTTTCGAGGGGACCCGGACGATCGGCAACGTCCTGTTCGCGGTCTTGAATTCCTTCCCTTGGAATGACCCGACGGCCTGGCTCAAGCCCAGGATCGACCGGGCCCGCGCGGCGGGTTTCTGGGTCGTCGTGGCGCTCCACGAGCCGCCGGTGACCACCGCGTGGTACCTGGAAAAGCGCCAGACGGTCCTACGGCAGATCAACGCCCTCAACCCGGACCTGGTGTTTTCGGGCAATCAGCATTCGTATGAACGGTTCCACGCTTTGGGGGTCCCGATGGACGACGGGACGTTGCCGGCCGTCAAGCCGGAGGAGGGTTCGGTTTACCGCCAGGGGAGCGGGTCGATCCACATCGTTTCCGGCGGCGGCGGGGCGCTGATCAAACCTTTCGCCGACCTGCAGGGGGAGAAGGACATGACGGCGCCCAAGGAGGCGTTCGACGCTCTGGCGACCCGCGCGTTGATGAACCATTTTATCGTTCTCGATATTTCCCAAAAGGAATTGCTGGGCAGGACTTACCGGGTTTGCCCCGGGACGGGCCCGGGAGACCAGGAAGATCCGCGGTGGAAACCGCGCAACGACATGTGGAGGAAGATCGCCTTGGCCTGCGACGGCCAACCGGCGGGGACAACCTTGTTCGACCAGTTCAAAATCCTGGCGCGGTAATGACGGCCTCCCCCTTGCAAAGGGGGCTGGGGGGATTCACTGGATTCCGCGCGGGAATGACAGGCAAGGTGGTTTTTCCGCGCCTTGACGGTTCAAGAGGAGGTGGACAGCAGACGCTGTAATTTATTGTCATTGCGAGCGGAGCGAAGCAATCCAGAGGTTCTGGATCGCCACGCCCAGCGTGCCGCTGGAACCAGTGGGCTTGACTCCGATGGCGAATTAGCGTCATCGAGGGCAATCCGGGTTTGGCCAGTCGCCCCCACGGCGAGTGGACGGCTCGCGATGACGAACGGAAGGTCGCCCGGCGAAACGGGGCTGATGCAAAAGCTCGCGTATTGAACGGTCCGCGGTAATGACGGCCTCCCCCTTGCAAAGGGGGCTGGGGGGATTCACTGGATTCCGCGCGGGAATGACAGGCAAGGTGGTTTTTCCGCGCCTTGACGGTTCAAGAACGGGAGGCGAGCAGGGCGTCCACTTCCGCGATCTGGCGTTTCACTTCCTCGGCGGATGTGTCGAGCGCTTTGCGTTCTTCCTCGGTCAATTTCAGCTCGATGACCTTTTCGATGCCGGAGATCCCCAGTTTGACGGGGACGCCGAAGAAGATCCCGCTCCATCCGTACTCGCCGTCCAGGTAGGCGGTGCAGGGCATGATCCGCTTTTTATCGAGCAGGACGGCCTCGATCATTTTGACCACCGAGGCGCCCGGCGCCAGGAAGGCGCTGCCGTTTTTCAGCAGGCTGACGATTTCGGCGCCGCCGTTGCGCGTCCGGTCCACCAGGCGGCCGATCTGTTCCTGGCTCATGAGGTCGGTGATGGGGACGCCGGAAACGGTGGTGTACCTGGGGAGGGGCACCATCGAATCGCCGTGGCCGCCCAGGACCATGGCGTCCACGTCCACGAGGGAGCAATCCAGTTCCAGGGAGACGAAGGTCCGGAACCGGGCGGCGTCCAGGACCCCGGCCATGCCGATCACCCGGTGTTTGGGAAGTTTGGAAACCTTCTTGGCCAGGTAGACCATGGCGTCGAGCGGGTTGGACACGACGATGATGAACGGGTTGGAGGAGCGCTTCATGATTTCCTCCGTCACGTTTTTCACGATCTTGGCGTTGATGGCCAGAAGGTCGGACCGGCTCTGCCCCGGTTTCCTGGGCACGCCGGCGGTGATGACCACGATGTCGGAATCGGCGGTGTCCTTGTAGTCGTTGGTGCCGACCACCACGCTATCGAACACCTGCAGGCAACCGGACTCCTGCAGGTCCAGGGCCTTGCCCTGCGGCACCCCTTCCACGATGTCGATCAGGACCACGTTGCCCAGATTCTTGTACGCCGTCAATTGAGCTACCGTCGTCCCGACCTGACCCGCCCCTACAACCGTAATTTTTCTTCGCATGCCCCGGTACTCTCTTTCGAAAAAAAGGTTATCGCCAGGGATGAAGCGGACCTCACCCGTTTTTAACCCAGTTTTGTCTTCAGCCGTTTTTCGACCGCGTCCAAAAACTCGAAGGTGTTCAATTCTTTCGGGTCCGGGCTGGTGCACAGGGGAATGAGGTCCTTGGTCATTTCCCCTTCCTCGATGGTCTCGATCGTGGCGTCTTCCAGCGCCCGGGCGAATTTGACGACTTCCGGGGTCCCGTCCAGCTCGCCGCGTTTGCCGATCCCGCCGGACCAGGCGAATATCGTCGCCACGGAGTTGGTGGAGGTCGCTTCGCCTTTTTCGTGTTTGCGGAAATGCCGGGTGACGGTGCCGTGCGCGGCTTCGTATTCGAAGATGCCTTCGGGGGAAACCAGGACGGAGGTCATCAGGCCGAGCGAGCCGAACCCGGAGGCGACCATGTCGGACATGACGTCGCCATCGTAGTTCATGCAACACCACAGGATGCCGCCCTCGTGTTTGACCACGCGCGCCACGATGTCGTCGATCAGGGTGTAGAAGTATTCGATCCCGGCTTTTTTAATGTCCGCGGCCTTTTTGTCCACTTCCTCCTGGAAGACTTCGCGGAACATCCCCTGGTAGGTTTTGGAGATGGTGTCCTTCGTGGAGAACCAGAGGTCGATTTTCTCGGAGAGCGCGTAGGCGATGCACGCCTGGGCGAACTCGCGCACCGATTTTTCGGTGTTGTGGATGCCCTGGACGACGCCGCCGCTTTTCTTGAATTCGTGGATCAGCTTGCGGGATTCCTTGCCGTCCTTTTCGGTGACCACCAACTCGGCCTTGGCCCCCTCGGGGACCTTGAACTCCACGTTCTTGTAGATGTCCCCGTAGGCGTGACGGCCGATGGCTATGGGCTTGGCCCAGGACTTGACCGCCGGGGGGATGTTGGATACGGTGATGGGCTTGCGGAACACGGTGCCGCCGATGATCGAGCGGATCGTGCCGTTGGGCGACAGCCATTGTTGCTTGAGGCCGAATTCCCTGACCCGGTCCATGTTCGGGGTGATCGTCGCGCATTTCACCCCGACTTTATGCTTGACGATCGCGTTGGCCGAGTCGACGGTGATCTGGTCGTTGGTCTTGTCGCGCTCCAAAACGTGCAGGTCGTAATACTCGAGGTCGATATCCAGGTAAGGGAGAATCAACTGCTTCTTGATTTTGTCCCAGATAACGCGGGTCATTTCGTCCCCGTCCAACTCGACGAGGGTGTTCTTCACTTTGATTTTTGGCATGGAAACACTTCTCCTGTCTGTCAAAATGATTTTACGGGTTGATATTTTAAGAAAAAAATAACAGCTAAAAACCGTTAAAGAGATCGGATGGAATGCTTATGGTAAAGAACGCGCGGCGATGCAGGATGGGTTAAACTAAAAGATTACCGCCCCTTTGTCAAGGATTTTTGTTGGCCGGGCGAGCCGCCCGGAGGCAACGCCGCCTCGGCGCAAGCGCGAGGCGGGATGCGGCCCCCCCCCTTGTAAAGGGGGCTGGGGGGATTTGCGTTCCGGCGAGCGCGTCAGCGTCATCGCCGCGTTGCCCCCCCCACGGCGAGTGGCGGCTCGCGATGACGGGAAAGCAAGGCGTCATTGCGAGCGCCAGCGAAGCAATCCATGGACTGGACCGCCGCGGGCAGTTCCGCCTCGCGCTTGCGCCGAGGCGGCGTTGGCCCCCCGCGGCGAGTGGGGGCGCAACGATTTCATTGCCACGTCGCGTTCTTGGTGATACCCTCAAGGAAACGAGGGTTTGGTTCATTAATTATTGAGGAACTTCCAGTCCGCCGCCGACCTGCCAGGGCGGTTCATGGTCCGCTCGCCGTCCGTTAGCGCGTTGAAAAACCAATCCTTGATTTTTTAATCCCGGGAATCCCATGCCGTCAAACGGTCCCCACAAAATCCCCGAATACCGGTTCGAATTGGACTTCCGTCCCGTGGCCATGGTCCCCGATGACCCGCGCGGCCGGGGCGGGTATTTTACGGCCTTCAAGGAACTGTTGCGCGGCGAACGCCAGAAAATCATGGCCTGGCACCGCGCCGGCGCCGGCGGCCGGGAGGTGATCCAGGCCCATACGGGGCTTATTGACGAAACGGTCAAACGCGTCGTCTTCTCCCTCGTCTCGTTGAAGGAGTACGCGGAATGCCGCCCGCTGGACGAGTTCTCCCTGGTCGCCGTGGGGGGGTATGGCCGGGGCGAGCTGAACCCCTGTTCCGACATCGACCTGTTGTTTCTGTTGAAAGACAGGGTCAAGCCGGCGACCGACCGTTTCATCCAGGATGCCCTGTCCATCCTCTGGGGCATCGGGCTGGAGATCGGGCATAGTTGCAGGACCGTCAAGGACTGCATGAAGCTGGCGAAAGACGACATCACCGTCAAGACCTCCATGATCGGCACGCGTTACCTGGCCGGCGACCGGGGGCTGGCGGAAAACCTCGTCTACAACATCAACGCCAACGTCCTGAAAAGGCGGGTCAACGAGTTCCTGAACTCCAAGCTGAAGGAGAAATACGCCCGGCACGGCCTGAAGGAGGGGGTCGTGTGTCATCCGGAACCGGACATCAAAAACGGTCCGGGCGGTCTCCGCGATTACCACGTGGCCCTGTGGGCGGTGGCGGTGCGGTTCGGATGCCTTTCCTTTCGCGACCTCCGCCGGGAGGACGTGATCTCCGACAAGGAACTGGACATCCTGGACCTGTCGGTGGATTTTTCCCTGCGCGTACGCAACGAGTTGCACTACCTGACCCAAAAGAAATGCGACGTCCTTTCCCTGGACATCCAGAGCGGCCTGGCCGACAACTTGAAATATCGCGAGGAAAACGGCTCCAAGCCCGTCGAGCGGTTCATGCGCGATTATTTCCTGCACGCCACCAACATTTACAACTTCTCGGAAACGATCTTCGAGCGGTGCCGGCAGGCGCCGAAGTCTTTCCGCGGGGCCATCCTGTCGATGCGGAAAAAAGATCTGGGCAACGGTTTTTACGCCCTGAATTCCCTTCTGTCGGCCAAGGAAAACGCCGGGGCGTTGTTCCGCAAAAACCCGATGTCTATTCTGGAATTGTTCGGTTTGTGCCAGGACCCCGACATGGACCTGGACTCCCAGTTGAAGCGGCAGGTCCGTCTCCATCTGGATCTGATCGACGAGGAGTTTCTGCGCGACCGGCGCGCGCGGGAATTCCTTTTCAACCTGCTGGACCATCCGCGGAGCGAACACGTCCTGCGCCTGATGCACGAGGCGGGGGCCCTGGGCAGGATACTCCCGGAATTCGGCCAGAACCGTTGCGCCGTGTATTACGATTTTTACCACCGCTACACGAGCGACGAACACTCCCTGCGCATGGTCCGGTCCCTTGAGGACCTGTCGGGGAACGCCGAGGGCGGACTGGAGGAGCTGTCCCGGTTGTACGCGGAAACGCCGGGCAAACGCTGGCTCAAACTGGCCGCGCTCTTGCACTTCATGCGCAAGGAGGGGGAGCGGCGCGCCGAATCGGACGGCGAGGCCCTGGCGGCCCCGCCCCTGTTCCCGACCAGCCCGGAGGACGAGGAGGAACTGCGCAAGACCCGGGAATCCCTCTTGCCCTTGTCCCGGCGCCTGGAACTGGACGAAGAGCGGGAGGAAACCCTGCATTTCCTCGTGCATAATCTGGACGAGATGGCGGAAACGGCGTTTCACCAGGACATCCATCAACCCAGCGTGGTCGAGGCGTTCGCCCGCAAGATGCGCTCCCCGGAACGGCTACGCCTGCTGTACTTGATCAGTTACGCCGAGTTGCGCGCCGTCGCCCCCGACACCTGGACGGCCTGGAAGAAAAACCTCCTCTCCGAATTTTATCGCCGTTGCCTGAACTGCCTCCAACGGCCCGAATCGGTCAAGGACCAGCCGCGCAATACGCGGGAGGAAATCCACCGGCTACTGGAGGAAGAGGTCCCCGCCGAGGAGATCGAGGACCATATCGCCCTTCTGCCGGAGGATTATCTGGTGACCGCCTACGCGGAGGAGGCGGCCTTGCACGTCCGCATGGTCCGCGCCTTGAAATCGCCGGAAAGCTCCGGCGGACGCCCATCCCCGCCGGACTTCTCCCGCGGGGCGTCCTTCGTCCTCAAACGTTCCTACAACGATTCGGGGAAGTTCCACAACCTCGTCCTGTGCTGTCACGCCCGCTCGGAGGCGTTTAAAAAAATGACCGCGACCCTGACCGCCAGGAACATGAACATCCTGGGCGCGCAGATCTATCTGCGCCGGGACGATATCGCGATCGTGACCATCCAGGCGGAAGGGGTCCGCCATGCGGACCCGGGCGACCCGGCATTCTGGGTAGAGCTGGAAAACACCCTCGACGACGTCCTGGAAAAGCGCAAGGACCTGCCCGCGCTTTTTAAGTCCCGCGCGCGGTATCTGACCGCGAAGGAACGCCATTTGCCCATCGTGCCCAAGATTCAAATTGATAACCCCCCGGCCTCGGCCTATACTGTCATCCGCGTCGAGGCGCGGGACCATTTGGGCATGTTGTACAAGATCGCCAAGGTCCTGGCGGACTTGGACGTCCAGATCCATCGCGCGAAAATTTCCTGCCGGGGGGGACGGGGCATCGACGTGTTCTACGCCACCCAACGCGGCCAGAAGATCGTTTTCGACCGCCTCATCCGCAGGATCAAGGAAAACATGATCAGCGTCCTGTTGATTGAAAACATGGAGGACATCGGTTAATGAAGTTGACCAACCCGGAAGTCCGGATAGAAACGACCAACATATGCAACGCGGCGTGTATTATGTGTCCGCGCGAAAAGATGGACCGCCTGGAAGGCGTCATGGACATGAAGCTGTTCGAAAAGATCGTGGACGAGTCCAAAGCCTTGGGCGCGGCCAGCGTCTTCCTCGGCGGTTTCGGCGAACCTCTGACCGACCCCCTGCTGGCCGAGCGGGTGCGGTACGTCAAACAACAGGGGATGTTCTGCAACTTCATCTCCAACGGCTCGTTGTGGAACAAGGAACGCGCCAGGGAGTTCGTCGAGGCGGGGCTCGACGAGGTGCGGTTCAGTTTTTACGGGCAGGACAAGCGGACCTACGAGGTCGTCCACCGCGGGTTGAACTACGACATCACCCATCGCAATATCCACAACCTGATCGAGACCCGGAACGCGCTGGGGCGCAAGGCCCCGGTCATCCTGGTGTATTTCCTGGTATTGGACAACAACCGGGAACAGATCGAAGCCTTCCGCGAGGAGTGGGAAGGCGTCGCCGATTACATCGAGATATGGAGGCCGCACAATTTCGGCGATGGGCGGGATTACCGGGACCGCGCCGAACCGCGCAAAAAGGAAACCTGCGGACGGCCCCAAAGGGGGCCCCTGCAATTCCAATATGACGGGACCATTATCCCGTGTTGCTACGACTACGGCGGAAAAATGGTCCTGGGGGACATCCGCGAGCGGTCCATCCCGGAAATCCTGCGCGGCGGGGAATACGAGGCCCTCCGCCAGGCCCATGAGTCCGGCAATTTCTGCGCTCACCCATACTGCGACAGTTGCGACCAGTTGCTGGAACATGCCGACGCCCTGGTCTACACCAACCGCCATGATCTGCCACACGATCAGGCCGTCAAACTGTCCAACTCCAACCTCTTCGACCTCAAGAAGGAGCAAGAAGCGCTTTCGCTGTCCCCCCTTGCAAGGGGGATAGGGGGATTTAAAGGTTTTGCTTGAGCTTGGACGCTTGTTCAGCAACGAATCCCCCCGGCCCCCCTTTACAAAGGGGGGTGATTCCGCCCCCGCGAAAGCGTGGGCGGCATTGGGGCCGGCGGCACGCCGGAGAGTGCGTTCCGCAATGCCCGCCATCGCCCTCAAAACGGTTTTGATGTTCGCTTCGGCGTTGTTTCTTGCCGGGGCCAAACCCCTGCCCGCCCCCGACCTCGAAAAAGGAAAAAAAATCTACGTCGCGACCTGCCAGGCGTGCCATGGCGAGAAAGGCGACGGCCAAACGTTCGTGGCCAATGTCCTCAACCCGCCGCCCCGCAACTTCACTTCCCCCGCCGCGAAAAAGGAACTCACGTTGGAACGGATGGTGCGCTCGGTCACGCGCGGCCGTCCCGGCACGGCCATGATGCCCTGGAAGGACAACCTGACCGCCGGCGAGATCCGGGCGGCGGCGGCGTTCATCCGCCGCGAATTCATGGAATTGCGGGAGTGATCGGCAACGAAAAACGGAGGGAACCGGGGATAGCCACGGATGAACACAGATAAACACAGAGAAAGGCAGTAGCTGGGAAACGCTTTATTCAGGTCGAGCGCGATCGCTCCTCTTCATTTTCATTTTTCATTTGTAGTATCGGCGTTCATCTGTGTTCATCGGTGGTAAATAAGCCTTATTTGTTTTGCCCCTTGACGACTTTCATGTGTTCCAGGGAGCGCTGGATCAGGCTTTCCAGGTAATCCAAATCGATGGGTTTGGCGACATAGGCGAACGCGCCATGTAAAAGGCACCGCTCCGCGACGTCGATCTTGTTGACCGCGGTGACGACGATGACCTCCGTTTCGGGCGAGATGGCGTTGATCCGCTGGAGGGCCCCCTCGCCTCCCATGATGGGCATGCGCAGGTCCAGCAAAACGCAGTCCGGGCGAAATTTTCGCGTCTTTTCCAGAGCTTCCTCGCCGTCGTAAGCCGTGGCCACGTCGTACCCCAGCGTTTCAAGATATTCCTTGAGCAGGGAACAGACTTCAGACTCGTCGTCAACCACCAAAACCTTGGCCATGGCTAACCCCCGAGGTTTGCGGCAAAGGATATCGCCCGATAAATTTTGCCTAGAGCGATAATAATAGCATAAAATGAGGGGCGTCGTGGAGAATTCTTCAGGGAACGTTTTTAAAAATCGGCTATCCAAATTTTTTCTAAGGATTTTTTGCGGAAGGCGAACGGTTGATTTACACTTGTCTGCAAGCGAAGCCGGTTCTGGGGGGGCGCTTAATGGATGACATTTCAATTCCCCTTAAATCCCCCTCGGTCCCCCTTTACAAAATCCCCCCAACCCCCTTTGTCAAAGGGGGAGTAAGGGGGAAGATCGACTCCCCTCTTTGGAAAAGAGGGGCGGGGGGAGATTTTCATCCTTAACATGAAAAAACGTTAAAAGATGCCGCCAACTTTATGCTCCGAGTAGTAAAAGGTCGATCATGACGGGAAAAACCCGCGGACTGTTATTGATATTGATCATGGTCGGGACGTGTTTCGCGGTCACTGGGTTGTCCAATTACATTCTCCATCAAGTGGTTTTGGAACAGCAAAGGGAGAGACTGCGGGACCTGGCCCGCAACCATGTCCGCCTGATCGAGTCCATCGCCCTGCACGAAGCGAAAGCGGGGGTTTTGGGGGAAGATCTTCTCGTTGCGACGCTGGACCATTTTGGCAAACACCCCAAAACGATTCTTAATTTCGGGGAAACGGGGAAAATCTTGGTTGGCCGCCTGCAAGAGGGGAAAATCGTCTTTCTCATGGGTCTGGACGGCGGCCAGGCCGCGAAATTGCCGCCGATTCCCCTGGCTTCCGGTCTGGCCCAGCCCATGGCGCGGGCGCTGGAGGGGAAATCGGGGGTCATGACCGGCCTCGATTACCGGGGAGTGGAGGTCCTGGCCGCCTATGAACCGGTCAAG